>JAGGRV010000179.1 GCA_021159445.1 Deltaproteobacteria bacterium
AAGACGGCAAAAAAGACATTAATTTGTTCAAGTTATTTATTGTACGTTCCTAAAGATCACTGAATCATTTGCCCACCTTATATGGATTGACAGTAAGGACCGGACAACTGGCACCCCTGACTACGCCCCTTGCCACGCTGCCAAACATGATCTTCTCAAGCCCCTTTCTCCCATGTGTCCCGATTATGATCATATCTGTCCCGCTCTTCTCGGCGTGTTTTATTATTTCTTCCGCCACATCACCCACAGCAACTGTTGTCTCAACATCCAGACCTGCAAATTTCTCTTCCGCGAACCTGTACATGGCCTTCTGGCCACCTTCCAAAAGCTCCCCTTCAAAGCTGGAATACCAGGCAGTGCCCATTTCAAAACCAACAAAATCCGATGAACCTCTCACCACATGTATAAGCTCTATCTTTGCTCCCAACTTTTCTGCCATAAGCTTTACATAAGGCAAAACCTTATCAGAGCTTTCAAAAAAATCTACAGGATACAGAATCTTTTTGACTTCTACCATCGAGACGTCCTCCTTTTGGTTATTCCTAATTTCCGACTAGATCAAAACACCCTGTCTATGGTTGCTTCAATTTCTTCGTCTGACTATGCAATGTACACAAATCATGGCGACCATGTCTAATCAGGCCTACTAATACCTCAGAAATTTTGCACTTTCAACCTGAAACTGCTTGATAGTTAAACTTTTAGCAGTTGTTGACTCAATGTCAAGCTTGCCGCCATGGTCCGCTGCTCCTATAATACCTTCCATAAATATTTATTTTAATAGGACACGGATTTTCGCAGATATACACAGATAAGATTATTATTCATAAATTTGAAAATCTATGTTCATCTGGAGCACTAAATGGGCTTAACAGCAACAGAAAAAATTATAGATGCGCACCTGGTGGAAGGTGAAATGACTCCAAGGAGCCAGATCGCCATCCGCATTGACCAGACTCTTACTCAAGACGCCACGGGCACCATGGCCTACCTGGAATTTGAGGCCATAGGCATACCTAAGGTCAAGACAGAACTATCGATAAGTTATGTAGACCATAATTTGCTGCAATCTGACTTCCGGAATGCTGATGACCACAGGTTCCTTCAGTCTATTGCCAGCCGCTACGGCATCCATTTTTCCAGTCCGGGAAACGGTATATGCCATCAGGTACATCTTGAGCGGTGTGCTGTCCCCGGCAAGACACTGCTGGGCTCAGACAGTCACACTCCGACAGCCGGTGGGTGCGGGATGCTCGCCATAGGTGCGGGTGGTCTTGATGTGGCCATGGCCATGGCCGGGCAGCCTTTCTACTTGAGAATGCCATATGTCACAGGTGTTTGCCTCACAGGAAAACTTGGCCCGTGGGTCTCGGCAAGGGACGTCATCCTGGAGTTACTCCGTCTGATGACAGTAAAGGGCGGTGTGGGAAAGGTCATTGAATACTTTGGACCCGGTGTTGCCACTCTATCTGTAACTGACAGGGCTACTATAGCAAACCTTGGAACTGAGCTGGGGGCCACCAGTACAGTTTTTCCTTCTGATGAGGCGACCAGGAGATTCCTTGTCAGCCAAAAAAGAGAAGATACATGGCAAATTCTTAAAGCCGACCCGGATGCCTTATATCATGAAACAATCGATATGGATCTCTCTTCTATTGAACCAGTGATAGCCTGCCCATCCTCCCCTGACAACGTGGTACCTGTGCGAGAAGTGGCCGGACAGCCGGTATCCCAGGTCATCATAGGCTCCTGTGCCAACTCATCATTCAGGGACATAGTAGTTGCTGCCAAATCCCTTGAATCCTGGGAAATACACCCGTTTGTGAGCTTTGAGATAAATCCGGGGAGCCGACAGGTATTGGAAAACGCCGATATGGCCGGGGCCTTGCGCACGTTGATCCACGCCGGGGCCAGGATACACCAGTGCGGCTGCCTGGGATGCATTGGGATGGGACAGGCCCCGGCCACAGGAACTATCTCTTTGAGGACCTTTACCCGCAACTTCCCAGGAAGGAGCGGCACAAAGGACGACCGGGTATATCTGTGCAGCCCTGAAACTGCGGTTGCATCCGCGATACAAGGGGTAATTACAGATCCGAGAGATCTTGGGCAAGCCCCTGAAGTATCGCTTCCCGAGACATACCTTATTAATGACAACGGGATAATCCCTCCCCCTGAGGACGGCTCAAACGTATCAGTACTGCGCGGTCCCAACATAAAACCTCTTCCGGAGTTTGAGCCTCTGCCGGAAGACTTAAAAGCCAAGGTACTCCTCAAAGTGGAAGACAACATAACCACTGACCATATTATGCCTGCCGGAAGCAAGATATTGCCACTCAGGAGCAACGTGCCTGCTATCAGCGAGTATGTCTTTTCCGCTATTGATCCGGAGTTTTCCTCAAGGGCCAAGGAGGCAGGTATTGTGATCATAGTCGGAGGAGAGAATTACGGCCAGGGCTCCTCCAGGGAGCATGCCGCCCTTGCACCAAGGTACCTTGGAGTGCGTGCCAAACTGGTAAAGAGTTTTGCCAGAATCCACAAGGCAAATCTTGTAAATTTCGGCATCCTGCCACTTACCTTTATAGATCCGGATGACTATGATCGGATTGAGCAGGGAGACACTGTTAATATTCCAGGTCTAAGGACTGCGCTGCTGGGAGGCTCAGACACGGTATCAGTAGAAATCGAAAAGGACAAAACAATACAGGCCCGCCTGGAGCTGTCTGAAAGAGACCGCCTGATACTGGCATCAGGCAGCCTTCTTAATTGGGTAAGGGCCAGGATTGAGACCACCTGAGTACTTACATGATTCTCTCTTCAAAAGACAAGTTCATGGAAATCCGTCAACCCGGGTCCGGTATAATAGCCAAGATAAGGGTACCCGGATCGAAAAGCATCACCCAGCGGGCCCTGATAGTTGCCTCTTTAGCTGAAGGAAAGAGCGAGCTGAAAGGCCCCTTAGACAGCGAAGATACCAGATTTCTTAGAAACGCCCTGGTTAGTTTGGGAATTTCCATAAAGGATAAAGGAACTGACTGGACAATTGAGGGCCAAGGCGGAAGGATTTTGCCTGTCAACCAGGACCTCTATCTTGGCAACAATGGTACTGGGATACGTTTTCTGACATCTCTTGTAGCCCTCGGTCAAGGCACTTACAGGCTCACAGGTACCGAACGAATGGCCGAAAGACCCATAGGGCCCCTGCTTGAGGCACTAAAGGCCTGGGGATCTGAGGCAAGAAGTGTTGAGAACACCGGTTGCCCTCCGGTAGTAATCAAGGCCCATGGACTTGAAGGCGGAGAAACCCTGCTTTCTGCCTCGAAAAGCAGCCAGTACCTTTCCTCTCTGCTGCTCGTAGCTCCAATTGCCAGGAATCCGGCCAGGATCACCCTGGACGGCCCCCTGGTATCCAGGCCTTATGTAGATCTCACCCTGGACGTTATGGCCGCCTATGGGGTGAGAGTACGGGAGGAAGGTGAAACTTTCTTTGTGCCTCACATGATTTATAAGGCAAAAAAATATCAAATTGAGGGCGATGCATCGAGTGCCTCCTATTTCTGGGCAGCCGCAGCAGTCACAGGGGGTAAAATCACAGTAGAAAATATACCATCGGACGCCCTTCAGGGCGATGCGGCTTTTGCTGACATTCTAGTCAGCATGGGTTGTTCTGTAAAAAAAGATTCAGGGGGAGTTACGGTCCAGGGACCTCCTCGTGATACGCTTAAGGCCATAGAAGTGGACATGGGACGATGGCCTGATGTAGTCCCGACCCTTGCAGTAGTTGCCGCCTTTGCCCAGGGTACAACTGTCATCAAGAATGTAGCCCACCTGAGAATAAAAGAAACAGACAGGCTGAAGGCAGTGGCACGGGAACTCTCAAAAATAGGGACATCAGTGAAAGAACTGGAAGACGGGCTCATCATTGAGGGGGCCAAGGACATGCACAGATCCATGATAGATACTTACGACGATCACCGGATAGCCATGGCCTTTGCAGTGGCTGGGCTGAGAGTCCCTGGTATCAGGATCAAAGATCCTGCCTGCGTTCAAAAATCCTTTCCATCTTTCTGGCAATACTGGCAAAAGATTACAGGCTAAACTCACAAAATGTGCCCTGTTGCCCCTAACTAAAACGGATCACAATTTGCATATATTATAAAAAGATTGACAAGTTGTTTTTTTATAACTAATGGAAATAACTGTATAAATGGGGGTTATCTATTATGATAAATGATCATTATGTAGGAGAAAGCCTTCAATCAGTCCAAGATATATGTATGATAAAACCTACATCCAAAGATTTAATTTTTGATTTTTCTCCAACCGGATCTTCTATTTGTATGAGCTGTTCTAATTTAAAAAGATGCCAAGTGGCTTTTCTGCTAAACGTAGCTGTAGTAGATTGCGCTTACTTTCAAGAAGACTCTTTTCTATTTGGGGAACCACTGGGAAATTCCGCCGTAGCCCACGAGTCACTGAGTTTTTAAAAGGACAGTAAAATTTGCTCATTCATGTGAGTTTGTAGCACATCAAAAATCTCTGCGATTTTTTCCGATTTAGGCAGGACATCACGGATCATTTCCAGATAGCACCTCTCCTGAACACATTGGAGGGTTTGCACAAAGTTGATATCATAGACCCATCCAATTTGAAGCAGCTTGAAATCATTTAGATTTTTAAGATGTGCAAAATTTACGATTTTTTTGTCCATCAAATCCTTGTAGACATCACTTGAAATCCCCGGGGTATCGGGAAGGTCAAGCTCAATTGCAGCATTTCGTTTTCCATCTTTCTGACGGTAGTAATCAGTAACCACCCGCCATATATCCAGCTTGTCGGCATCACGCAGCAATTTTGCAAATAAAAGGCATTTTTCCGTCTCTTTTTTAGGTAAAGCAAAACGGTTGTGGTATAAGATTGCTCGTAGAATCAGATCTCGCACTGATTTATCAAGCATGTTTAGCACCCTATTTTCTTTAAGTATTTTTACGCCAAGCACAGCATGATTCACGGATTTGCTATCCACAAAGGTCTGATAACGGGCAAACTGTTCAAAACGGCCAATATCATGAAAAAGGGCAACTACCTTAGCCAGGCGAAGGTCATCATCACTTAATCCAATCTTTCTCCCAATACCCAGAATTTCCTTGCATACCCGTCTGGTATGTTCTTCTTTCAGTATTATGTTTGGTTGCCAGTCGGGATTCCCTGATTTAAATTTCTGAACGTAATTGTTAAACCAGTTTTCCAGTTCTTCCACTATTTCTTCATTCATTATTATGGCTTGGTGTCCTTTTTTTGCATATTATTCAGCTATTAGGAGGGCATTTTTATGATACCTGAAAGATCTTTCCAGGTTCTGATTCTCAAAAAAGGTGTATGTCCCCTGTTCCATGGCTGGTCGAAGACAATGGTCCTGATTCCTCTTTTGTGGAGATCCTGGCAGGTCTCCAGATGATCATCAACAAAATACTTTAGCTTCAGTTCCTCAAGCACTTCGGCCTTTGCCGAGTGATGACCTGTGGCGATTACCCTGATGTCTTCATGCGGCACTTCAGAAAGGAGAGAGACCAGCCATGCCTCAATTGGTTCTTTTACCGGCCTGGCCGTCACAAAGGTAAGCCTGCCTTGGGCGGCAAGTCTCGTTAAGATCTCTCCGGCCCCTGGAAGCGGCTCAAGCTCAATGCCAAAAGGATCTGCAAGGAGACGATTAATAATGGTTTTAATTATGTCAAGTGGTATGGGCAGACATTCCTCGATCCAATAAGAGGTTATTTGCTCTTTGCTGATGTAATTGATGCCGAACTCTTCTTGAGCTATCCGTATGAAGGCCTTCATGGTATCGGCAACCACACCGTCTATGTCAAAACCTATTTCAAACGGTGAAATGGGATCGAGAAAATTGAACTCATTTTCTGGAGCGTCGATCTTATCTTCGGACATGCGTTGCAACATATAGACAAAGATAGCAGGCTGAGACATAGACCCACAAGTCTTTTTTTGTATACGTTCAGAGGTTCAAGGTTCAACCCTGAACCTCTGAACACTCACTATTTACTTTTATTTTATCAAATATTAAGATATTGATCTACACGCAGATTGGGATTAATTTTATGACTCAAGCGACTAATTCCGTATTCACACCGTTCAACCGGCTGGGCAAAGTCTCTATTGCCTTTATTGGTGAACTAGGGGCCATTGCGATCTTTTTCATTCACGCGTTTTGCCTGATTTTTTCTCTGCCCCTTCAGGTGAGCAAGACCATAGAGCAGGTCTTCTTCATCGGGGCCAAGTCTACCCTGATCATCCTTCTGGTAGGCCTTTTCACCGGAATGGTCCTGGGCCTACAGGGCTATTATACATTGGTCAAATTTGGATCTGAGGGAGTCCTTGGCGCTGTAGTGGCGCTCTCACTTATTCGTGAATTGGGACCGGTCATGACGGCGCTCATGATTATTGCCAGGGCAGGATCTTCCATGGCTGCAGAAATCGGCATCATGCGTATCTCCGAGCAGATCGATGCACTTGAGACCATGGACATCAATCCCATCCGTTTCCTGGTCAGTCCACGTATTGTTGCATCTATAATCAGTTTTCCCTTGCTTACCTCAATCTTCAATGTAATCGGGATTGCAGGAGGTTACCTTTCAGGTGTCTGCCTTCTGGGTATCAATTCCGGTATCTACTTGAACCGCATCGAGCCCAATGTAGCCATGCAGGACGTGAAAGGATGTTTTATCAAAGCCTTCGTTTTTGGCATAATTGTCTCAACGATCTGCTGCTATCAGGGCTATTTTACCAATATGCGTCCCGGCGGATTTGGTGCCAAGGGGGTGAGCCTGGCCACGACTTCAGCGGTGGTTCTTTCATGCGTGTTGGTTTTAGTAGTAGACTATGTCTTGACTTCATTCCTCCTGTGAGGACGTCGTGACTGTTCCACTGATAGAATTAAAAAATGTGACAAAACGGTTTGGTGAAAGAACCGTCCTCGACAGGGTCAACCTGACCATCCTTGAGGGGGACATCACGACAATTATCGGTAAAAGCGGAGGGGGCAAAAGCGTCTTGCTCAAACACATCATTGGCCTGCTCAAGCCTGATGAGGGAGAGATCCTCATCAATGGCAAGCATTTAAAAGACATGACCCGAAACGAGCGGACATTATTCAAACGGCAGGCAAGCTACATGTTCCAGAATAATGCCCTGTTTGACTCGCTTACGGTCTTTGAAAATATCGCTCTGCCGCTCAGAGAAAAAACCAGGCTGCGAGAAGACGCTATAAAAAGTAAGGTACTGGCCAAAATTGATCAGATGGAGCTTTCCGAGGTCGCCTACAAGTACCCGTCCCAGATCTCCGGTGGCATGCAGAAGCGTGTAGCCTTAGCCAGGGCGCTTGTCACTGAGCCCAAGATTATCCTTTTTGACGAACCGACCACTGGTCTTGACCCGCTCCGCAAAAATGCGGTCTTGGGTTTGATCGCACATCACCAGAAAAAAATCGGGTTTACAGCCGTTCTGGTCAGTCACGATATCCCGGATGTCTTTTTCATTTCCAATCGTGTCGCCATCATCGATAGTTGCCGGATTCCCTTCCAGGGCACACCCATAGAACTTGAGCAGTCTGAAAACCCGGTCGTCCAAGAATTCATCAAAGGCCAGACAAACCTAAAAGATGAGCTGACAGGGTTGAATACCAGACAAGACGTCAAGGACATGCTCATTCAGGAAATGGACAGGGTGAACCGTCTCCAGGAGAGTTTTCCTGTTATAATATTCACCATAGATAATCTGGAACAGATCAATAAGCATGTCGGCTATATTGCAGCCCAGCAGATCGTCCAATGTCTGGGCACGCTATTAAAAGACCATTTCGACTCCGCTGGTACTTCTGCTCGGTATAGCCAAAATGAGATTCTAATGGTCCTGCCACATACAGATCCTAAAGAAGCCAAACAGGTCCTTGACGAATTGGCAATTGACCTGCAGAAACAGGAAATTTTCAAGGCCAAAAGCTATCCTAAAGCCTGTTTCAGCTTTTCCATATTGGCCGGACTGGCCGAAGCCGGACCTGGGATGGACCTGGATTCCTTAATAGGACAGGCCTTGTCACATCAAAAAATTATCGCTCATCTCGAGTGTATAAAACATGGTGGAACTGCATGAAAAAGTATTCCCTGGAAACAACTGTAGGCATATTTGTCTTTATCGGCCTTCTCTGTGTTGGCTATTTGACCATCAAGCTGGGCAAGATGGAACTCATCGGGGGCGACAATTACACCCTGTACGCACGATTCAGTTCTGTTTCCGGTCTGAAAACCGATAGCAGTGTGGAGATGGCCGGTGTTGAGATCGGGCGTGTCAGCAAAATCGGCCTGGATTCGGAAAGACAGATGGCCCTGGTGACACTCAAGATCCATAAAGATGTTCAAATCACAGACGACGCCATAGCATCGATCAAAACAAGTGGCATGATTGGAGATAAATTTGTTAGGATCGCCCCGGGCGGCTCGGATATTATACTCCAGCCTGGCGAAGCCATTACAGAAACCGAATCAGCTATTGACCTTGAGGAGCTAATCAGTAAATATATTTTTGGGAGCGTGTAATCTAAAACGAACAGCTATTAGCATTTAGCTTTTAGGTGTTAGTAACCTATTTGGAAAATAGCAGCAAATTAACAGCTAATCGCTAACAGCTAAAGGCTAATCGCTCAATTTAGGATTCAAAGAGGCGCAATATGAAAAGGCAGCCTGTAATAATTTTACTTATCTTCTTTTTTGTTATTCCGGTTTCGGCTTCGACTCCGGCTGATGGAGCTTTTGATTTTGTCAGTACCTCGGTTGACAAAGTGCTTACCATCCTGCGCGATCCAGCATGCAAAGAGGAATCGACCAGAGAGGTCCAGCGTCAAAAACTTAGAACCATTGTGGAAACACTCTTCGATTGTGATGAAATTTCCAGAAGGGTGCTTGGCAGAAATAGGAAATCGTTTACACCTGAACAGATGGATGAATTCTCTGATTTGTTCACCAGACTTCTGGAAAAAATTTACCTTGACAAAATCCAGAAATACTCCGACGAAAAGGTAATCTATGGCAAGGCAACCATGCTTTCTGAAAACAAGGCCGAAGTGGAAACCAATGTAGTAACGGCATCCAAACAGATTCCAATAAATTACAGGGTCGTCTATAAACACGGAGAGTGGAGTGGTTATGATGTCATTATCGAGGGCGTGAGCCTGGTAAGAAATTACCGGAGTCAATTCAACAAGATCCTACAGAAAAAAACTCCGGAGGACCTGTTGCAGCAATTACGTGAAAAGGTCAACAAGGAAGAAGCCCCAACAAAGAAAGCCGCTCTGTTAAAGGAGAATTGCATAACTACGGGAGGGGAGTTTTGCAGGGAAACCGCACAGCTTTAATTTCTTTCATTCTGGTATTTATATTTTTCTTTGCCGGATATGACGCCAATTATCCAAAGGCCTTTGCACAGGAAACGTCCGTATTTACAGACACGGGCGAAGACTCTGCCCTTCAGGATGAATACGATGAATGGATAGACGACTTAGAAGAAGAGGAATCAGCACCTCATGTGCGTGACCCCCTGGAAAAACTCAACAGGGGCATTTTTGCCTTTAATGATTTCTTTTACTTCAAAGTCCTTAAACCCGTTGCCCGTGGTTATAGATTTATCACTCCTGAACCGGTTCGTGTTCGAGTCAATAACTTCTTTTACAACATCGGGTTTCCTGTGCGGTTCGTAAATGATATCCTCCAGATCAAATTCAAGAGGGCCGGACAGGGTACATGCCGATTTGTCTTCAACAGCACAGTCGGCATACTTGGATTTTTCAATCCGGCCCAAAAGTATCCCTGGCTGAACCCACCGCCGGAGGATACGGGACAGACCTTTGGCACTTGGGGTATCGGCAACGGCTTTTACATTGTCTTGCCGATTCTCGGTCCTTCTACCTTGCGTGATTCAGTGGGATTGGCAGGTGATTATTTTCTTCAACCTGTCAGCTATGTAAAACCTTTTTATATTTCCTTGGGTGCCAGATCATATGAAGTGGTTAACAAGACATCCCTGTCCATCGGCGAATACGAAGACCTAAAAGAATCCGCCCTTGATCCTTACACTGCTTTTAAAGACGCCTATATTCAGTACCGCGAAAAGGCAATTCAGGAATGACAGAGGAGTAACATATATGTACACAAAGGTCCTTGTCCTCCGCTTTCCACCGGAGGTCACAGATAAACCCATGATCTGTAATCTAAGTCGCAAACACGATCTGTCCTTTAACATACTCAAGGCAAAGATATTCCCTGGCCTGGAAGGCCTCATGGTACTTGAACTCGCCGGGCACAAAAAACATGTAAGAGAGGGGATTCGCTATCTGAAGGATCTGGGTGTCGGCGTAAAATCCGTAGAACAGGAAATTCGCAGAAATGATGACATATGTTACCAGTGTGGTGCCTGTACCGGAATCTGCCCTAGTCATGCACTGTACATGGATCGAGAGACTATGGAAGTGATCTTTGACCCCAAAGAATGTACAGGCTGTGAACTCTGTGTGGCAGTTTGCCCTGTGAGGGCCATGGAAATTCGATTCAGCAAGGACAAAGTCCTGGCCTGATGCAGGATGCCAAATATTCTGTCATAAAAAGCACAAATATCATAACTAAGAGACTAAATCCAAAAAACAAATCTGTTCTATTAGCCTTGAGCGGGGGGGTAGACAGCGCCCTCGCAGCCCATGATCTACTTCAGGCCGGATGGCATACTGAGGCATTCTTTCTTAATATCCTTCCGGAAGGACTTTCCGGCACAGGTCTTCTTGCAGCAAAGAGTGTAGCAAAGCATCTCGGCATCAGACTTCACTGTCTGAATGAAGCAGAGAAATTCGAAAACGAGGTAATCTCATACTTTATCAAATCCTATAATATGGGTCTGACCCCAAACCCCTGCGTAATATGCAATAACAGGATCAAGGTAATCATTGGTCTGTCTCTGGCAGACTCGCTTGGTATTGATTATCTTGCCACTGGCCACTATACACGTACAAAGAGGCTTTCAAATGGTCAGACAGGCATTTTAAAGGCAAAAGATTTAAAAAAGGACCAGTCATATTTTCTGCATCAGATACCAAAAGAGGCCATTCCGAGGTTGATATTCCCGCTTGGAGACCGCACCAAGAAAGATGTAATGAAACAGGCTGCTGAAACAGGCATTTTTCCTTTAGTTCAGAGAGAAAGCCAGGAAATTTGCTTTTTGAAAGGTAATTACCGGACCTTTCTGGAAAAGAGAGGCCTTTTTGATAACCTGCCTGGAGACATTGTTACCGTAGATGGTAAGGTTCTCGGAAGACATGCAGGACTATATGCCTATACCGTAGGCCAAAGACAGGGTATCGGTATTCCGGATAAAACACCATATTACGTGGTTGCCTTGGACAGAAAAAATAACCGGCTGGTAGTTGGGAAAGAGCATAGCCTTTGGGGAAAAGAACTCCTTGTGGAACATGTTAACTGGCTGGTTTCTCCTGATATGGCCCTTAAACAGCCATGTACAGTAAAGATACGCTCTGGTCACGCAGGGGGCCGGGCAGATTTGGAATTTCTGGAATCAGGTAAGGTTCGCGTCCGCTTTTTCTCAGACCAATGGGCCATAACACCAGGTCAGTTCGCAGTCTTTTATCTGGATGAGCTGGTACTTGGCGGTGGTTCAATATGCGGGTAGCCCTTTACACTCTCGGCTGCAAAGTCAATCAGTTTGAAACTGCTGCTCTGGCAGAGGGTTTTATCTCAAAAGGAGCGGATATTGTCAATTACACTCAGGAAGCTGATATCTACGTTGTCAATACGTGCACGGTGACTTCAAGGGCTGCCTATCAGTCGAGGCAGATACTCAGAAGAGTAAGGCGATCCCGAAAAAAAGCACGAGTCATAGCCACTGGTTGTTATGTCCAGATGGGGGCACAGGAGATCCTGGACGCTGTTCCGGGCCAGGTATGTCTCGTGGGAAATGACCAAAAGGCACATCTTGTGGACCTTGCCTTTGAGCTGGAAGACGGTCTGGAATTCTATGTTGGCAACATTTCCAGGGTTACAACCATTACGCCCTTTACTGTAAGACGCCAATTGGGAAGGACCAGGGCTTTTGTGCGAATTCAGGACGGGTGTAATTCCTTTTGCACATACTGTACCGTACCTTATGCCCGTGGAAGGAGTAGGAGCCTCGTCCCTGAGCTGGTGGAAAAACAGATCAAGATTATGGTCCAGGAAGGGATAAAGGAGGTGGTGCTTACCGGGATTCACATAGGTATGTATGGTGAGGACCTGTCGGAAAAGACCTCCCTTCTGGGACTTTTGAAAAGGCTATGCGCGGCCTTTCCTCAATTGAGGTTTCGTTTAAGCTCCATAGAACCCTCAGAACTTACCCCTGATATGATATCATGGGCGATGTCCACTCCAAATTTCTGCCCGCACTGGCACATTCCTCTTCAAAGCGGTTCTGATAAAATCCTGAAACGGATGAACCGCCACTACACCTCTTCTTACTACAGGAATTTAATTATGGAACTAAGGACTGCCATGCCTGAGGCAGCCATAGGGGCAGATGTGCTGGTCGGGTTTCCAGGGGAAGATGAGCCTGCTTTTGAAAAGACAATAGAATTGATCTCAGATCTCCCCATTACATATGTCCATGCATTTCCATTTTCCCCCAGGCCCGGGACTGTCGCTGCAGCAATGAATGATATGGTACCAAAAAAAGAAAAGGCGAGGAGAGGCAAGGCTGTCAGGAATCTGGGAAACGAGAAAAAACAGGCCTTTTACCGTTCCCGGGTAGGAAAAATATTTGAGTGCCTTGTGGAGCAGCAAGACAAAGAGACTGGCCTGTGGAAAGGGCTTACTCCAAACTATATCCCTGTGCTGATTAATACCGAAAGAGATCGGACAGACCTTAAAAATCAGATCCTGACGGTCCGAATCACAAAGGCTGAAGAGGAAATGGCTTTGGGGACCTTATTAAAATAGCGATCCTATCCAAGTTCTCCGACACTGAGGCCCCTCACATTTTTCCTCATGTATTCACTATCTTTTATTACATCAGAGATGTTAGAACTGTTGACGAGGAAGAGTCTTGGAGCATCTTCGCCACTGAGCAGCCGGAGCGGCTCGAGGAAGGCAGGTTCAACCCCCATTGAGACAAAGGCATCCAGAAAGTCTGCCCCTTTAGCTTGGTCAATATCCATATATGCCATGAGTTCATCCATGGCTTCCATGCCGTTCGAGGTCAAGAGCCTGGCAATGGCCCCGATGATTGCGGTGCTGCCACACACACATGCCCACTTGGCCGCCTTTATGGAATAGCGGTTCCCGTTAAAGGAAATGGCCACACCTTCTGCGTTTTTAACCAGCTCCAGGGCCTGCACATCGGTAATACTGTCTCCTACGTAGAGCACTTCAGATAAGGTAAGCCCTGTCTTTTTGAGGCTATCTTCAACAGCCCTTGCCTTTTCAAAGCCGCCAACCGGGTTTACATCTGACAGCATCTTTCCAATCCCCATTTTTGGGATCTCTTCCCAAAATATGTCATCCATACGGCTCACCAGTGCCTGATTCTCATTGCTGAGATCTCTGATGTTCTCTGCCTCTTCAGGCCAGTAAAGAAGGGGTTGGCCGACAACCTCTGAAGCCAGTTCCTCAAGTCTGTTTTGTTCCTGTTCTGTGAGTTCATATTGGTCCAGGTCCAGAGAAGTGCAGTAGACATGATCTCCGGGGAAACCGGTTACCTTGCAGACCGCCTGGAGATACGGACAATAGCTTGTGCTTATGATAAAGGTGGGCATCAAGCCGGCTACTTTGGGAAGCATATCACTTGCCCCTGGAAGGAGCATCAGGGTCTTTTCTGAAAACTCTTCCATTTTTTTATTGGTAGCCCCGCAAGCCATTAAAAAGGGAAGGACCAGCTTGAGGGTATCTCCTGCCTTGTAGCCCTGCCTTTTCTCTATATCTGCAAGGTAATCGTCGTACTTGCTGACTCTGGCAAAAAAATTTCCTCCTTCGGGTATCATAGCGTCACAAAGCTCATAGGCATTGTCATTCTGGGTTATAGGGCCTTCACAGTCAATGTTGAGTTGGGGCATCTCCATACTCCTTTTCGGTAAGCGTTCACAGGGCACCGCATCTGCTTTGTTGTCGGGCACTTGAAGTACAGGAAGTACGTCTGCGTACCCGTACGCCTCGCATCTGCAGCACCCTGTGAACGCTTACAGTTCGGTGGGTTTCCGTTCAGAAATCAGATTCTTATCCCTGTCTGGTCCAGAAGATTATCAACAAAGGACAACAAAAATGTCCTTTGTTGAGTAGTTGCATAACTCACGCATTCACACCTTATCTTCTGGCGGCTTCTAACCAGCATCTCAAATTTCACCCATTTGTCTCCCAGCTCTATGGCTGCGCAATGGGGTCGGCAGCTCTTGTGTTCATACTGTGTTGGAGAAAGGATATCATCTGGTATTTTGAGCCAGTAAAGGCCCACCATATCCGAAAGATCACAGCACTTGTCCAGGTATTCTTTAATTTTTTCAACTTCATCTGCTCTAAGTTCATCCACTACGTATTGTCGCATTCTGAAAAATCTCCCCGAGTTTCGTTTTCTTCCTTCTTTGATCCAGCAACGCCAAATCCATGAATCCTATTTTCTTTAAAGAAAAATCTCAAATCATGACCGTTCACAGTATATCAAAAATCCAGCGGGCTTTTTGGACATGAGTTTCATGAAGATGGTAGCGCCGATATTCTTTTGTCTCTGGAACATAAGTTAATGTTTCCGCAGGGAAAAACCACTGCCATATCAATTCTTTTGCAGCGTTCTTATATTTTTTCTCTAATAAACCAAAAAGAAAAGCACCGGCATACCCTGAAGTAAGATCGTTCTGGTGCAGATCTATAACAGATTCAAGGTGAGTTTTTAATTCCGGTATGATTGTCTCAGGCAGAGGAACTGTCCTGTCCTTTTTCCCTTTGCCGTCATGGACTGTTAAAATACAGGCATCAAAATTAAAGTTGTTAATACGAAAATTCAAACATTCAGATAAACGAAGTCCACATCCATACAAAAGTTTTGCTACCAAATCATAGGGATATGAAAGACTTGCAATAATTGCATCAACCTCTTCTCTTGATAGTACAACTGGTATATATGGCTTTCTCTTAGCTCTTACAACGTCTTTTAACTCCCCAAATTCATTTTTAATGATATGCCTGAAAAAGAACAAAAGGGCATTGAATGCCTGGTTTTGGGATGAAGCAGAGACTTTTCGCTTAACAGCTAAATGTGTCAAAAAATCTTTGATGTCCGAACCGGATAAAAGTCTTGGATCTTTGCTCCTGGTAAAACCCTGGAGCTGCCTGACCCAGCCCTTATAAGCCCTCAATGTTTTCGGAGAATAGTGTCTAAGTTTTATTTCAGCATCTAAATTGTTGTAAAAGGATGTCCAGTCAGCATGAGTTGGTTTCAAAAGTTCTTTGTTAGGCGATGATATCCGGCCATTTTTTCCTAATGCTATTTCATGATCAGTCTTTGACGGTTTTATTTCATAATATAAAGATATCGCAAGAGTTGCGCTTTTTTGTTGCTGGGAAGTCTGTCTTTTGTCCTGCAATTTTTTGATAAAATGAGGAAGGCTTTCCTTTTTTGACTTTTCAAAACCATACTTATGGCAAAAATCAAGATAATATCGTAGCCATTTCAAATATTCAGAATGGAGTCTTTTTGGGATTTCTTTTTGCGCCAAAAGCGCTTCGAACTGCACCCTTAATTCCTGGAGAATTTTAATCATAATGAATTTATCTGGTTTATTGATAATATGAATTTTATAGAGTTATCAAGATAGAACTAGCATAAAATATTCAAATATTGCTTATCAAGCTTTTTTGATTTTGGTATTTATCATTAAAACTATATACTAAGGAACGGGAGATAAATAAGTTGAACAAAAATTAATAGGATTTTTTGTTGT
>JAGGRV010000048.1 GCA_021159445.1 Deltaproteobacteria bacterium
TATTTCTAATTAACGTAATGCCCTGATTTTTCAAAGCTAAACGCTAATGGCTAATCGCTCAATTTAGGTAAATAGATGGGGGCGAAATTTGAGTCGCCTTTTCATCTCACTGAGGGAAAAGTAATCTTAAACTCCGTTCCAGCACTTTTATTAAACTCAATGGTACCATTAAGCTGTTTTACTAAAGTATTTACTAATTCCAAACCCAATGTTTCTGTACTACGAAAGTCCGCATTTTTTGGGAAGCCGGCACCATTATCACGGACAATTAATGTAAGCATATTACTTGATCGTTCGTTTTGAACAGGCAAGTCCTTTGCCATATGAAGTTCAATGCGTATTTTGCCCTTAATTCCCTCGGGGAAAGCGTGCTTTAAAGAATTTGAAACAAGCTCATTGATAATCAAACCGCAAGGTATGGCGACATCAATACCCAGAAAGATATCATCAATACTAATATCTAAAGTAGTGGTCTCCGGATAGATTGCATATGAACTTAGCAAATAGGCTACAAGCTTTTTGGTGTATTCAGTAAAGTCAATCTTTGCCAGGTCCTTTGATTGATACAAGCTTTCATGGATTAACGCCATTGAGCTGACACGACTTTGGCTTTCCTTGAATATCTCGATATCATGTTCGTCCTTAATATGTGCGGATTGAAGCCTGAACAGACTGGAAATAATCTGTAAATTATTTTTAACCCGATGGTGAATTTCCTTAAGAAGCACCTCTTTTTCTCTAAGCGATTCCTTGATTTGCCCTTCCTTTTTTTTCATCTGATCTAATAATCGGGCGTTTTCCAGAGAAATGGCCGCTTGTGAGGCCAAGAGTTCAGTCATCTTTGCCTGTTCTGAAGTAAAAACCATATCGGATAAGCGATTTTCGAGATATAAAATTCCAATTAAACGGGACTGCTTGATCAAAGGAAGACAAAGAACGGACCGAAGCTGTAGCGTTTGAACTTCTAAATTGTCCTTAAACTCACCTTCTTCCGAAGCATTGGCCAGAATTACTGTTTCCCCGGTCCGATAAACATAGCGGACGATAGCCTTACAAACATTTCTGGTATCCTCAAGGTTTTGCTTAACGGTTCGGACCATATCTTTCTTGCCGATGTTGCTTTCAGCGCAAACCAAAAGGTTGCCTTTTTCTTCTATTAGAAGATACCCTTGCTGGGCTCCTGAGGCTTCTAGAACTACGTCCATAATCTTTTTCAAAAGGATATCGATTTCCATCTCCGCTGAAATGGCAAAAGAGGATTTCATCAGGTAGTCGATATCAAGACTTGGAAGGATAAAGCCGGGCGTCTCTACTTCTTCTGGCATGTAAGCAGTGACTTCTTCCTCAAAATATTCCGGATATTTCTCTATTAGAGAAATTTCTTTACGTTCAGCATGACAACTTTTATAAAGACGCATTGCTTCAACAAAATAAACTCTCTCCGTGCCTATGCCAGCATTTTTGATAAACTCAGCCCTGCATTCATTAAGGTGAGCTTCCAGCAAAGTAAATCGCTGTTTATGGGCAATAGCTATAGCATCAAAGTAAAGACTTCTGGCCTTTCTGAAATCGCCTGTAAACCTTTCTAATTCCGCATAGATAAAAGCAAGATAAGGTTTAAGAATTGGCCCGTATTGAGCCCAGGTCTCAATCTTCTTGATGAGTGGTTGAATTAAATAAAGTAATTCTTCTTTACTTTTGTAGATGATTCCTCCTGCATGTAGCCTGAGGGCATTCAGCACCTGAAAGACATGCCACTGTCGCTTCAGTAAGTGGTCGGTAAGCCCTCTCAAATACCGCTTTACTTCAGATAAATACTGCTCGGCCTTTTCATACTCTCCGAAATAATAGTGGGTCAAAGCCATGTGTACATAATAGCTCCCCGAAGCGGAAACATGGTTTTCCCTCTCCCATTTTTTTATCTTCTCCTCCATGAGCACAGGTGTATAATTTTTTTTCATCGGCGCAACCCACGCGGCCTGCATGGCCTCGGCCAGAGCAACGGAAAAGGATAAATGATACCTTTGAGAAAACTGAAGACATTCCTTAACATACTCTTCAACGGTCAACAGGTTGGCCCCCTGCACCTGAAGGCCCCACATCAAGGGACCGTACAAGAGCCCTGCATTATACAAATCACCGCAGTTCTTCCCGCACTGGATCCCCTTAAGACAATGTCTGGCCAGCTCTTCAGGATGATACCGCGTATGCATAGTAACCCAGGCAACCCCGTTCATCCCCCTGGTGGCCCCAAAGGTGTTCGGGTACCTCTCACACAAATCAAGGGCCAGTTCTTCATATCGAAAGACCTGGTCAAATTTAAATTGCTCCCCCAGATAGAGGCCCATGATAGAAAAAGAGTAGATCACTGATTCATCCATGCCGCCTTCCAGGCAGTGCTGGGTTGACTGCACTGCCGAAAGATATAGTTGCGGCACCAGACCGGACATGTATAAATCCGGGATAAGCTCACTATAGATGACCAATTCAATCTTACTCTTCCTTTCCTCGGTAAACGGCATATTCAGTATAGTGTCCCAGATCCTGTCACCATATTTGGAGTTGATTTCATCCATCAACTCCTCTCGTTTTTTCTCAGCAAGTTCTGGATCATCCGGGATCGATTTTCCAAAAAAGGCCAATCCGCGGTTGGCGGTCTCAATTGCCTTTATAAAATTGCCTATAGATGAGAGCGAGGTAGTCTGTTCGGCCAGGGCTTCCGCCTTATCAAGATCAGTTTTGGCATGGTCAAGTAATTGATTAAGCAGTTTTTCCGAAATCTCATATCTCCCGCACATCAACTCGGTCTTTGCCAATTTCTGGAATATCTTAAAAGTCCTACTGTATTGCACCTCCCAGCAGTCATTCGGCAAAACTTCAAGGCTATATCTAAAATACTCATTGGCTGCTTCTGTTGCCAGCGAATCCAGCGCTTTGTTCCCTGCATGATAGTTGATATCAGATAACTGGTAGGCAACATTTCTGTCTAAGATACTTTCTTTTCCTAATCGGAGGTGAGAGACAATGGTAAAGATGTTATCCAATTTTTCCAAATCTGCCTCTTTGGGAAGAGCAGAAAGAAGGTTGTTTCCGATCTGCCAATGTATCTGCCGCCGCCTTTCAGGTTTTATCAGCGTTAGGGCTGCCTCCTGTACCCGGTCATGAACAAATTGCAGTTGATCTTTGCTTTCTAATAAAAGTCCCTGACTTAAAGCTGGTTTTAACTTTTCAAATGTTTTAAGCAATGTAATTTTTTTTGTCAGAGCAACTTCATCAGGCATGAAACGGTTTCCCGTGCAGGCGCAGTATTCGAGCAGGTCAAAAGTATCATTGGGAAGTTTTTTTATCTTCGTACTAAAAAGCGACACTACTGTGGCCGGCATGTCAGACTCCCTGATCCTATCCATATCCCATTGCCATTGCATGTTATCAGCTAAAATGAGCAAATTTTCGTTATATAGATAGGACAGCATCTCGCTCACGAACAAAGGGTTACCTTCAGTTAGTTCGGCCATAAAACCGGCTAAGACCTCGACTTGCGAAAGGGGTGTACCAAGGATATAGGAGACCATGTCATGACAGTGTTCGGGTTTAAGTGGTTCTAATCTGATTTCTTTAAGTGGGTAAGCATATTCCTTGATATTTTGCAGCAGCTTTGTCAGGGGATGGCTTGAATCCACCTCATTATGGCGATAAGCTCCTATTAACAACAGGTATTGATGTTCCTTATAGTTGTCAAATATATTGGCAAGAAAATCAAATGAGGCAATATCACACCACTGAAGGTCGTCGATGAAAAGCACAAGTGGATGTTCCTCTCCGGCCAGACAAGTCAAAAAATGGCCAAAAACATCATGGAAACGGTTTTTGGACTCCACAGGAGGAAGAGGTTTAACTTCCGATTGAGGGCCGATCAGGATTTCCAGTTCCGGTATCACATCAATGACTACCTTGCCATTGTTCCCGATCGCTTTTATAATTTTTTGTTTCCAGAGAGCAACTCTTTCATTATTTTCCGTCAAAAAAGTTCTCACCAAATTTCTTAGGGCTTGGATAATAGAGCTATATGGAATGTTTTTTTGATAAACATCGAACTTTCCTGAGGTAAAATAACCCCTATGTTCCACAATCGGTTTCTGAAGCTCTTGAATCAATCGGGTTTTTCCAATACCTGGAAGCCCAGAGATAAATAGGGAGTTAAAAGAACCTAGAGCTGCTTTATTATATTCCTTAAGTATTATGTCAGCTTCTACATCGCGTCCCACCATCTTGGAAATGAAGGTTACTCGATGGGTACGATCATAAATTCCTAAAGGGAATTCGATGATCGTGCCTTTTGCTGCATATTCATCCCGACACCGCATGAGATCGGCCAGAAGTCCGGTGACACACTGGTAACGTTTCTCAGGCTGTTTGAGCATTTGTTTAGCTATAATTTTACCTACAATAGAAGGAATAACCGGATTAAACTCGTGGACGGGCGGCGCTTCTTCCGCAAGGTGGGAATGTATTAATTCCAGGGGATCGGTAGAAAAAAAAGGAAGTTGTCCAGTCAGCAATTTATAGCAGGTAATCCCAAACGAATAGATGTCACTGGGAAAATCGATTCTATGGTTGATTCGGCCAGTTTGTTCGGGAGAAGTGTAGGCAAGAGAATTCTCAACAAAATCGCGGTCATAAATGAAATGGCTTATATCTCTTACATCTATAGGGCTAATAAAATCAATCAACCGGATATCAAGAGTCTCCGGCTGAATTAATATATTATGCGGTTTGATGCCACCATGAATAATCCCTCCCTCATGAGCTTTATTGAGAGCTTCTGCTATTTTGCAAGCTATGGTAAAAAAATCATTTAAGTTGATTCTTTTTTGTTTTTCTGCCCACTTGCCAAGAGTAATTCCCTGAAAATAGTTCTGTGTAAAAAACTGAACGTCTCCTCTCACCTCAAAGGTTAAAGGCGTGATAAGGCGGATATCGTTTAAAACCTTAAGATGCTCGATCCTCTGCCGAAAATGTCTTTTTTGATGCTCTGATATGGATACCGCTTTCAGAATTTTAATAACCAAAAGCCGTTTAGGGTGCTTTTTATGAAAACCTTTATAAACGACGGATTGGGGACCCTCGCCTAACTTTTCAACAATATAATAATTCGGAACTGTTTTAAATTTATCCATATTGAAGGTTCAAATCTATAAATTCCTGTTTGAGTCATTCAATTGAGCCAATAACAAGGAACTATTACCCCAACTGCCCCATCATGGACTGCATGCCATTAACGGTGAAAACCTCTCTGATATATATAAATTTTGTTTTATATCATCAAATATACTGTAATTGAATATCGCTGGGAATATGAATTTATGCAGAGACTTTTATGATTTATTTGTAGCGATATCTCTACATATCAGGATAGTTGTCAAGATTCAAAAAAATAATCGCAATAGGAAATAAAAATCAAAATAGAAGATGGTTTTGGATAATAAGGAATGAATCAGCTAACAATACCTTTTTCAAGAGCAAACCGAATAAGGTCTCCTGTAGTCTTCAGCCCCAACTTTTCCAGAAGACGGCTGCGGTATGTGCTGGCCGTGCTTTCACTAATACACATAGAACTAGCGCTCTCACGGATGTTTTTACCGGAACCTAGGTGGCGAAGAAGCTCAAATTCTCGAGGGGAAAGGGAATCGAGTCCCACTTTGTCTTTACCTCCTCGTCTCAAACGGGCGGCCAGCTTTTCCATAATCGTGGGTGAAATGGGTATTTTCCCGACATTTACATCGCGAATCGCTGTTATGAGTTGGTCCGCCGCTTCTTCCTTGAGCAAGAAACCGTGAGCTCCGGCCTCAAGGATTCTGACAGCAAACTGGATGTTGTCGTGTACGGTAAGTATCAAAATCTTTATTTTAGGTAGAAGATCCAGGATCCGTTGCGTAGCAGCCAGACCGTCGAGTTTGGGCATTGTATAGTCCAGAACCACAACGTCAGGCTTTGTTTTCTTGGCAAGGCTCAAAGCTGTAAGCCCATTATCTGCCTGGCTGACTACAGCGATATCGTCGGTATCTTCCAAAATCCTGCATAGTCCATCACGTACCATGGCATGATCATCGGCTATCAGGACCCTAATCTTTTTTTTCATAGAAAAACTCCTCTCTCAAGAGGCTATGTTGCCAATTTTTTTGAAAATAGGGGGAATTCAGCACAAATGCTCGTACCTCGACTATGTGCAGACTCTATTTTGAAAACACCCCCCAACCACTCCGCCCTTTCCTTCATTCCTAGAAGCCCAAGGCCTTTATCTATAGGCAATGATTCCAGCTTGAACCCCTTGCCATCGTCTTTTATTGAAATCGATATGGTCTTGGAGTCAGACTGCAGCTTAACAATTACCTGTTTGGCTTCAGCGTGCTTAACTATGTTGGTCGTGGCCTCCTGTAATATCCGGTAAATGGCTATGCTGACAGATTCCGGGATATTACTTTGATCCACTTGCATTTCTTCAATAATCTTTAAGCCAGTTTGTTCTTGGATTTCTTCTAAAAATGAGATTACCGCTGCTTTAAGCCCTAGTTGGTCCAATATTCCCGGTCTTAAGATAGCGGAAAGGCTTCGCACTCGCTGAAGAGCTTCTTTAATCCCAACCCTTATGTGTTCCAGAAAACCATAACTGCTTGAGGATAGAATGGTTTCCTGCTTTTCCGCCCGCGAAATGTCGAGCAAGACTGCTGTAAGTATCTGGCCAAGGTCATCGTGCAATTCCCGCGAGATCCTTTTGCGTTCTTGTTCCTGTGCGCTTAGAATACTGGAAGACAGGTTGCGCAACTGCTTCTCTGATTTCAGGATAGAATCCTGCATACGCTTTGTCTCGGTGATATCTCTGAAAATCAAAACTACACCAATGATTCTTCCTTTATCATCTCTGATAGGTGCGCAGCTGTCATCAATAGGTCTTTTTGTTCCGTCTTCGGCTATCAACACCGCATGGTTTGTTATCCCTGTAACAACACGATCTTGGAGCAATCTTGTGGCAGACTCCTCGACTTCTTTGCCGGTTTTTTCATTTATAATTTTAAAAACATCTTTAATAGGCTTACCTACAGCTTCTTCATGCTTCCAGCCCGTTAAAGCCTCGGCTACCGGATTCATAAATGTTATTAATTTGCTGGTATCGGTGGCAATCACCGCATCTCCTATGCTTTTGAGCAGGGTAGCAACCCATCGTTCGTTCTCTTTTAATTTCCTTTCTATCTTATGCTTGTAAAGAGCCATCTCAATGGTTGTGTATAATTCTCTCTCTTGAAAAGGTTTGAGTATATAACCATATGGCTCAGTTATCTTTGCACGCTGCAACGTTGTATCATCAGAATAGGCGGTGAGATAGACTACCGGAATATCGAAACGATCACGAATTTTCTCGGCCGCTGCCACGCCGTCCATATCCCCTTCAAGCACGATGTCCATCAGCACTAGATCCGGATACATTTCCATTGCTTTCTCAATGGCTTCCTGTCCAGAAGAAGCGACAGCAATAACAGAATATCCCGAACGGTTTAACGTGCTTTGTATATCCTTAGCTATGATGCCTTCATCTTCAACAACCAGTACCCGTAAATCTGACATCTCTCCAGCTCCTTTATCTTGCAACTCACCTTAATTAATTCAGCAATCGGGGAGTTTTCACAAGGATAAGGAACGTACAATAAATAACTTGAACAAATTAATGTCTTTTTTGCCGTCTTCTTCGTTGCTCGTCGATCACATAACCCGTTATGCTCGCTCCTCGCGCCTTGAATACAACAAAAAATCCTATTAATTTTTGTTCAACTTATTTATCTCCCGTTCCTAATAGACCTATCTATGCGAGTTTTCTTTAACGCTGTGTTATGAACTTAGCGCCCTTCGGGCGGACTTAGAAAATTTTGGACACAGATTTCACGGATTCAAAGGTTCAGGGTTATCCTTCTTTCGTTGACTTTGCGAGTTAGCTGCTCGGGCAGCCTTGATCCTCGTTTCGGCCATCTTTGCGCGGTGGGCACAGTCCACCCTACTAAACCCTGCGTACAAATAGCCTCATTTGTTTCAATCTTCTTCCCAGGTAACACATTGGGCAGGACAATTCTTGATGATTTCCTCTATCTTTTCTTCCGGGTATTCCGGTAGGTCAACCACCTCGATGTAACCCGCATCGTGTCTTCTAAAGACTGTAGGACACAGATCCAGACATGCCTCGCAGTCTTCACATTCACTCAGATTAATGACTGGTGTCTTCATTATCCAACAATCTGCAGTCGAAAATCAAAAATCATAACCCGCACCTATCTCTGCTTTATGATGTAATCATAGGCCGACAGGGCGGCCTTGGCCCCTTCGCCTGCTGCAACAATGACCTGTTTGTAAGGCACATCCGTCACATCCCCGCAGGCAAAAATCCCTGAAACACCTGTGCGGCACCTGGAGTCTATCACAATCTCTCCTATACGATTGATCTCCATGGTGTCCAGCACCAGCTCGGAATTGGGGAGCAGACCAATTTCCACCATGATCCCCTGTACATCGAGCTTTTTTTTCTCGCCGGTCTCCAGCGATTCGATCTCAATCCCATCAACTGTCGACTCACCTTCAATCCGGAGAGCCTTGTATTTGATAAAAATCTCCACCTTTGGTGAACTTATGACCTTGTCTCGAATGATTTCATCACCAGTAAGGGGCGTCAGAGAGACCATGTACACCTTCCGTGCAACCTTCATCAGGTCAATGGCTGCCTCAAGAGCCGAGTTCCCGCCGCCCATTACCGCTACATCAAGGTCTGCAAACAGGGGGGCATCGCATGTGGAGCAGTATGTTACGCCCATACCGATCAATTCCTTTTCCCTTGGCACCTTGAGCGGCCGGGGACGTTTTCCCGTGGCGATGATTAGAGTCTTGGTAAGATATGTCTTCCCGTCATCTGTGATGACCTTTTTTATCTTCCCGGTCAACTCCAGGGCCTTCACCCCAACCCCCACAAGTTTTTCCACACCGTACTTCTCCACATGTTCTTCAAACTTTGCGATTAGATCGGCGGTATCCACCTGGCTGAAACCCAGGTAGTTATCCACATCGTAAGTCCAGGCCACCTGCCCTCCAATGTCCTTGCTTACAAGAAGGGTCTTGAGGACCTTTCTGGCCGCATATACTGCGGCACTCAGGCCAGCCGGGCCGCCACCAATAATGATCACGTCATAAAGGGGAGTAACCTCTCCTTCCTCGGCCAGCCCCAGTTTCTGACTCAACTCACCGCTGGCCTCCAGATGGACCAGATCAGAGTATCCTCCGACCGGTTCATCTCCGATCAGGATCTGCGGAAGAGAGCCGCTGCCGGTCTTCTCTTTCATTTCCTTCCAGGCACTCGATCCTGGCTGGACATCAATTTCTTCGTAACTGATCCCTTTTTCCGCCAGGAACGATTTTGCCCTGGCACAAAAAAGGCAACCGTCTGTGGAATAGATGATTACTTTGGCCATAATTACCTCCAAGTGTGCATTCCTATTACGCATCGAGGTCTAACCACAAAATATTCCCGATCATTTCCCGGACTTGTTACACATCATCATAGCATCTATACTATAAAAATCCATTTTTATGCGCTGGAGTGACAAAATCCTCCGTCATGAGTGTTTATAATAGGATCACAAACCGATCTATATCCAGTATTGCAGATTCGCATTTTGCGAAACATCGAAGTCCTCCTCATGATTCCCGGAAAAAGAATGACTAAATGAGCAGCGAACGTAAATCCACAGAAGAGCATCTTCACATTAAGGATTGGCCTGAAGGAGATCGGCCCAGGGAGATGCTTTTGGAGAAAGGTGCGGGCTCTCTGAGTGATGCCGCGTTATTGGCTATCCTGCTGAGAACCGGCAGGCAAGGGCAGAATGCCATTGCTCTCGCCAGAGAGATAATAAACAAGTTTGGCGGGCTTCATGGGTTGATGACCGCAACTCAGGAAGATTTGCTAGAGATTAAGGGGATAGGAAAGGCAAAAGTAGCCCATATATTAGCTGCTATGGAAATTGTAAAACGCCAGCTCAGGCAGCCGTTGGCAAAGATCAACATTATCGAAAATCCCCAAGATTTGTTTGAATATCTGAAGGCATCCATGAGTAATCTTTCCCGTGAGGAATTTCGACTGCTTCATCTCAACAGATCAAAACACCTGATTGCAGAAGAGGTCCTGTTCCGCGGGACTGTTGATGAATCAGCCATTTATACTCGTGAGGTGATAGAATCGGCCTTAAGGAAAAAGGCTTCAGCCCTTATTTTTGCACATAATCACCCCACCGGACCGGCCGAGGCCAGCCAGGAAGATATCGAATTGACCAGATCACTCGTGAATGCATGCAGGGCTGTTGATATTCCGGTTCTGGATCATGTCATTGTGGGCAATGACGGATTTTTAAGCATGCGGCAGCAATGCCCGGAGATCTTTACGATAGGACAAATTTAGACAGGATAACAGGATAGACAGGATTTATGACCAGTTTGCCAATAAAACCATCATGTTAATCCTGTCTATCCTGTCTAAAAAGACTTATGAAAAAACTTACACTCAGCCAGCTTGAGCACCATCTTTTTGCAGCCGCTGATATTTTGCGCGGGAAGATGGATGCCTCGGAATTTAAGGAATATATTTTCGGCATGCTTTTTCTAAAGCGGTGCTCGGACGTATTTGATGAAGAATACGAAA
Organism: Deltaproteobacteria bacterium; assembly: GCA_021159445.1. GTDB lineage: Bacteria > Desulfobacterota > Dissulfuribacteria > Dissulfuribacterales > UBA3076 > UBA3076. The sequence goes on from JAGGRV010000048.1 coordinate 10,727, forward strand.
AGACCATAAAAAGCAACCTTGCCAGAGGCCGGACAAAAGAGCAGGCAATAAAGCGGGCTGAAGATCCTGCCAGGTATGCAAAGTCCTTTTTTGTCCCAAAGTCGGCACGGTGGGAAAAGATCAAACATGAGCACCGCAACATAGGCGATGAGCTGAATAAGGCGCTAAGCGCGCTTGAGCATGACAACCGGAGCCTTGTGGGCGTGCTCGGGCATATTGATTTTCAAAGGAAAGTGGGGAAAACAAGAATCCCTGACCGGAAACTCCGCGACCTGATCAATCATTTCAACAAATATCGCCTGAGAGACGTTGACTTTGAATTTTCTGACCTTATTGGCGCTGCTTATGAGTATCTTATCGGGCAATTTGCAGATTCTGCAGGCAAAAAAGGAGGTGAATTCTATACCCCCAGGGATGTGGTCCGTTTGATGGTGCGCATACTCAAGCCTCAGGAAGGCATGCGCATATATGATCCCTGTGCAGGCTCGGGTGGCATGTTGATCCACTCCAAGCAGTATGTGGAAGAGCATGGGGGCAACCCCTTTAATCTCCGGCTGTACGGCCAGGACAATAACGGCGGTGTCTGGTCCATGTGTAAGATGAACATGATCCTTCACGGCATCGCGGATGCAGATATCCAGAATGATGATGTCCTCTCAAATCCCCTTCATCTGGACGGCGGCGAGTTGATGCGCTTTGACCGGGTCATAACCAATCCGCCCTTCAGCCAGAATTATTCAAAAGACGGCATGAAGTTCACCGAAAGGTTCAGATACGGTTTCTGCCCTGAGACCGGCAAGAAAGGCGATCTCATGTTTTTGCAGCACATGCTGGCAGTCCTCAGAACAAACGGCATGATGGCAACGGTTATGCCCCATGGGGTCCTGTTTCGAGCCGGTGCTGAAAAAGAGATTCGCAAAGGCATTATCGAAGATGATCTGTTGGAGGCAGTTATAGGATTTCCGCCCAATCTTTTTTACGGCACGGGCATTCCCGCCTGTGTGTTGGTGTGCAGGGCAAAGGGCGCAAAGCCGGAGGAACGAAAGGACAAAATTCTCTTTATCAATGCAGATGCGGAATTTTATGCCGGCCGGGCACAGAACTATCTGAGGCCTGAACATATTGAAAAGATCACATCCGCGTTTGACGCCTTTGAAGACATCCCCGGATATGCAGCCGTTGTCTCCAGAGATGATCTTAAGTCAAACGACTGGAACCTGAACATCCGGCGGTATGCGGACAATGCCCCTCCACCCGAGCCTCAAGATGTCCGTGCTCACCTGCTCGGAGGAATTCCCAAAACCGAAATCGAAGCTAAAAAAGATCTCCTTGATGCACACGGCCTGAAGATCTCTACTATATTCGTGGAGCGTGATGCGGACTACTATGATTTTAATCCCGCGCTGGAAGAACGGGGTAATATCAAAAAACGGATTGAGGACGGAAAGGGCATACGGAAACAAGAAACAAAATTAAGAGAAGCCTTTCATCAATGGTGGATAAAACACAAGCAATCGCTGGTTGATCTGCCTGAGACCAGAAACCTCATGAATGTGCGTACCGATCTTCTGGATGCCTTTGTGTCAGATCTTGTGCCCGTGGGATTGCTGGACCGATTCAAGGTCGCAGGTGTAATTGCCACCTGGTGGAACGAAAAGAAATTCGATTTAAAAACCCTTATTGCTCAAGGCTTTGGGGGATTAGTGGACGGCTGGGTGGACACCATAGAAGCCGCCATGGAAGAAACCAGAGGCAATCACTTTGATCTGGCCGATGATCCCCTGGTGACCAGGTTGATCCCCGATTATCTCGAGGAACTGGAACAGGCCCGGCAGGATATTGTGCGTCTGGAACAGGAAAAAGAGGCGTTTGAGAGCGGGGAATTTACTGATGAAGTAGAGGATGAACCACTGGAAAATGAAGGAGAAAAGCCAAATTACGCAAAAGAATTGAAAGCTCGGATTAAAGAGCTGAAGAATGAAATAAAGGAAGATAAAAAGCAGATCAAGACATTGAGCGGAAGTATCCGTAAAAAAGGCTCCATAAAATACTACCAAGACAAGGGCGATGATACATTGACGGCAGCATTGGAAGCCCAACTGAAGGCTCTTGCAGAAAAGGTGAAGCCTGTTGAAAACAAAATCCGGGAATTGGAACAAGAACTCCAACCCTATTCGGAAATAACCGGCCAATTGAAAGGAGCCAAAAAGCAGTTCAAGGAACTTCAAAAAAGATTTATCAAGCGCTTGCATGAAGCCCGTGAAGCACTTTCTGATGATGATTGCAGGGACATAGTGCTCGACATCCTCAATGAAAAACTTTCCGGGCACCTGGAGAGCTATGTAACTGCCCATCGCCAGGAAGTTATCGCTACTGTGGAGAATTGGTGGGATAAGTATCGGGTGACGTTGAGGGATATTGAAGGGGAGCGGGAGCAAACGTCTAAAAAACTAATGCATTTTGAAAAGGTGTTGGGTTATGCCTGAGGGGCTCTCTTATACGTGGAAAACTAAAATGCTTGGCACCATTTGCCAGTTGTCAGGCGGATATGGCTTCCCTGACAGCTTGCAGGGTTCCATAGAGGGTGAACTGCCTTTTATAAAAGTTAGTGATATGTCCCTTTCGAGGAATGAAAGGGACATTGTTAATGCCAACAACTATGTCAGCATACGTATTGCTGATTCAATGGGCTGGAAACCATTTCCTGCTGGCGCTGTAGTTTTTGCAAAAGTTGGCGCGGCACTGAAGTTAAACCGTAGACGTATTTTGATTAGGCCGACTTTAATAGATAACAATATGATGGTAGCTATACCATACGGTGGTTTGGACTCAGCATTTTTATATCACTTCCTATGTGCAATTGATTTTGGCGATTTTGTCCAAGATGGTGCTTTACCATCAGTAAATCAGGAACAGATTGGTTCGATCAAAATACCTGATATAAACAAGGATGAACAACACCGCATTGCCGAAATCCTCGACACAATAGACGACGCCATTCAAAAAACCGAAGCGCTTATTTCAAAGCTCAAAGCCATGAAGCAGGGGCTGCTCCATGACCTGCTGACCCGTGGGCTGGATGAAAACGGCAAACTCCGTGACCCAAAAGCCCACCCGGAGCAGTTTAAGGAATGGGCTCTAGGTCGAGTTCCAATAAACTGGGAAGTTAATAGATTAGGCAAGTTCTTGGCCAGAATCGACCAAGGCTGGAGTCCAGATTGCGATTCAGATCCAGCGCCCCAGGGGGAATGGGGTGTTCTAAAGACTACTGCGGTTGTATGGGAAGGGTATAGGGACAACAAAAACAAAAGGTTACCAAGAGCGCATAAACCTATACCTTTCTACGAAGTCCGAGTAGACGACGTGTTGATGACGCGAGGCGGACCAAATTCCCGTGTTGGCGTGGTAGCGTTAGTTCATAAGACACAAGGGAGACTGATGCTTTCGGACAAGATTTATCGCCTAGTTCATAACGATGACGTTAGTCCAGCTTTTTTAACCTATGCACTCTCCGGCAACCGAACTCAGAGACATCTGTCCTCCTTTAAGACTGGGATGGCAGAATCGCAAACGAATATTTCTCAGGAGATTGTTCGTTCGCTGTTCATTACTGTTCCCCCGAAGCAGGAACAGTACATCATTGTGAAAACACTTGCTAAATATGGTGCCCGCATCCGTGCCGAAGAACGATACCGCGACAAGCTCAAGCTCCAGAAAAAAGGCCTCATACAGGACTTATTGACCGGCAAAGTCAGGGTTAAGGTCGACATGTAGGTGAGAATTGCTATGCCCGGAATAGAACAACTTCAGGAGCGCTATTGACTACGTTGAATAAGTCTGATGCGAAGATATTCAGGGAAATGTCCATGGGCGGAAGATTTGGAAAATATGGCGATGCCAAGCGCAAAACGCAGTTTCGCAAGATCCACCTCAAGCCACCTACTCTTCAGCAATGGAGAGAAGACAAATCCTTGAAAGAGTCTCGAAAGAGCAAGGTGGGACGAGGGGTTAAGAGAGGAAGCCGCTGAAATGAACAAAATGTTAAAATTTCATGTCCCGGATATTTGCCAAGGAAAGATGTTAAACCCCAAAACGGAAGCGAGGAAGATCACTGGGCGGATAAGAAACAAATGATAGGTTTTGCGTCATAAAAAGTCAGGAGCCTGCCACAGAGTCATTTGGAAAAAACGTTCAAGAGGGAAGTATAGAATGGGCTATGAGCCTGGCGGATTGGCGGACAAATTAGGCAACCGGTATGAAGGGCGCTGGGTCGCCAAACAGCTTCTCCGTGTGCTGAATGAAGAAATTTCCTCTGTTACCGTGGAAGCTATCGGTGATGATGAACGGGGTGTGGATCTTTGGATTAAAAGAAAGGATGGCATCTGCCAAGCTCAGCAATGCAAAGCCCGCAATAAAAGTAAGGAATCCTGGTCAATTAGCGATTTGAAGTCCAGAGAAATTTTTAGCCATCTGCGATTCCAGTTGGATCGTGATCCGCAACACGAATTTGCATTTGTTTCCGGAGTGGGAGCCAGATTGTTCGGAGATATATGCGACTATGCCAGACGCTCAGATAACAATCCAGACAAATTTTACAAATATAAGATTCAACGTGCCGGAAACGATATACAAACAGCCTTTCACCGATTCTGTAAGGTGCTTACGCTTGATTCTGAACAGAAAATTGATCGGGCTAGGGCCTTTGATTATTTGAAACGGGCATATGTCATTCTGTATCCCGATGATCAGAATAGCTGGCGGGATTTGTTGGCATGGGCTGGTTACCTCCTAACGGGTAATCAGGAAACAGCGATTTCAACTCTCCTAAGCTACGCCGGAAACGAGGACAGATTCGGAAGTTCGATCGATACCGATGAGTTGCGAAATTACTTGTCAGGACTTGGCATTCATCCTAAGATGTTAGCACATGATAACCGTATTGCACCTGCCATCGAGGAATTGCAACAACAGTTCGAGGAATCCATCCGGCCACGGTTAATAGGCAATAAACTTATCCAACGAGAAGAGAGCAAATTTCTCATTGAAACTGTTGAAGGCGGCAGGGATGTGATTCTACACGGTGCGGCAGGTTTTGGCAAAACCGGCGTGCTGTACGAATTGACCCAATATCTCCGAAAAGAAAATATACCCTATCTTCCCATCCGGCTGGATCGGCGGGAGCCAAGAAACACTGCTGCTCAATTCGGTGTGGACATGGGGCTGCCGGATTCTCCCGCTTACTCCCTGACCGGTATTGCCGGTGATTACAAGTGCGTTTTGATTCTGGATC
>JAGGRV010000070.1 GCA_021159445.1 Deltaproteobacteria bacterium
ACAACAAAAAATCCTGTTAATTTTTGTTCAACTTATTTATCTCCCGTTCCTAACGTATCCCTGACACTTTATGACAATATAGGTTTCCATTGGCAACGGACCCCGGCCCCCAGGGACTTACAGAAGATCGGCACAGGCTGGGTCAGGGAAGGCCAAACGTTGGCACAATACCCTTTGCATACTTCATGAAAATGCCGTACAAATCTGGAACGGGTACTCCAATGGTAGGATGGTACGTCTATATGGTTCGGTGTTCTGACGGCAGTCTTTACACCGGCATTACAAAAGATGTGGAGTCCCGCGTATCCCTGCACAATGCAGGACGCGGGGCTAAATACACGCGGGGCAGGCGGCCGGTTGAACTTGTCTATCGTGAAACGGTCGGCGACCGTGGGGCTGCTGTGCGGCGAGAGTATGCGATCAAGCGGTTGCGGCCTATTGCGAAAAGAAAGCTGATTATCAAATCTGGTGAACCAAAGTCTATACAGAAAATCAGGCCCCTACAGTGAATTGGTATAAAGCCTCCCAACCCCATGTCTATTTCCTTGTTCAGGGCTACGCTCGATGATCCGTTCAAAACTCACGAAACAATTGCTCAGATTTTCGGTGAACCCTAACCTCTGAACCTTTGAACCCGTGAACGCTTATGAAAAAAGTATAAGGGACTTCTTTAAAGTTGAAAGGACTGGTATATTAATATTAAAGTAAGTTGCAACGGCTCGAATAATAAATTTCAGGGAGTAGGAAATGGCGGAACAATTCAAAATTTCATCCCAGATGACCAAAAAAGAGATAATCGAAGAATACTCCGGTCTTCTCGAGGCTTACAAAAAAAAGGTGAAGGAGGCCAAAGAGTCTGAGAAATGGCGCTCTGAAGCAGAAAAATACAAAGAGGCGGTAGCATTGGAGGCCGCAAAAGAGGCAACAGTACACGGAGTAATTGAAAACGTCACCAATCTCAAGGGATTGTTAGGAAAGACCCTGAGCGATCTAACAGACAGGCTGTCCTCTCAGGCCGAACGTCTTGAGGAGCTAAAGAGCGCAGTAGCACTTCAAGAAAAGAGGCTTAAAGAACTCTATGACATAGAAGAGGCATCTGATGCCCTGAATAAGCTGGTTGAGGCCTATGAAGAGAGAAGTACGGTAGCTGAAACAGAATTCGCTTCAAGCATAACAAAGTTGGAGTCGGATTATGAGGAAAAATTTGCGGTTCTTGAAAGGAAATACTCTGAGCTGCAGGTCACTCTTCAAAAGGAGATAGAGGGGAAAAGGGCTGAATGGGAAGATGAGAAAAAGTGTTTTCTTCGCGAGCTAGAAGAGGAGGAGTCGCTCACAAAGCAGAAGTGGGAACGTGAACAAGCCGAGTATATCTATGAACGGGATCGTACCAGAAAATTAGAAGAGGATAAATATAAGGAGGATAGGGCATCTCTTGAAAAAGAGCTTCAGGAGTTGAAAGAAAGCACGGAAAAGGAGTTTGCAGAGAGGGAGGCAGCGCTTGTAGCACAGGAATCCGAACTAAAGGATCTGAGAGAACAGGCCAAGAAGTTCCCAGGTATACTTCAAAACGAAGTCGAAAAAGAAAAGAAAGAAGCAATTGCAGCAGTTACCCGCGAAATGGAACAGAAAAAGCAGATGGCTGCTACAGAAAGGGAGTGGGAACGCAAGGTTTATCAGCAAAAAATTGAGTTTCTGGAGGATACCATCGCCTCTCAAGAAAAGAAGGTTACAGAACTTAAATCTGAAGCAAGCTCAGCCATGAAGCAGGTCCACCAGATAGCTGAAAAGGCCATCGCAGGAGCATCCCAGGCAAAAGCGTTTACATCAGTGAGAGAGATAGCATTAGAACAAGCCAAAAAGCCTGAAATCACAGGGAAGGCTGAAGGTTAAAATCTCAGTAACCGTTCACGGGTTCAGAGGTTCAGGGTTAACCGAAATTCTGAGGGCATTTATTCTTCAATTCATTATTTTCTTATCACCTAAACGCCTTTCTTAAACGCTCTTCCACTGACGGTGGGACAAGTCCATCAAGGCTGCCGCCAAAACGGGCGGCCTCCTTGACTATAGTGGAGCTTATATAAATCCAGCGGAACCCGGTCATTAAAAATACAGTCTCTATGTCACGGGATAGCTTGCGGTTCATTAAGGCCCGCTGGAGTTCGTAATCAAAGTCCGAAACAGCTCTTAATCCGCGCAGTATGGCGCAGGCCCCATACCTGGCGGCAAGATCCACCAGAAGCCCGTCAAAACTGGTTATCTCTACTCTTCCATTCGTTCCTATGGTCTCACGGACCATTTCCAGGCGTTCTTCAATTGTAAACAGGCTTTCTTTGACTGGATTGATACCAATGGCGATCACTACCTTGTCAAATAGCTTTAGTGCTCGATCAACAAGATCCAGATGACCATTAGTCACTGGATCAAAGGTGCCTGGGTAGACAGCTATGCGAGGTGTGTGATTTGGTGATTTGGTGATTTGGTGATTTGGTGATTGCATTATATTGACCTGTAAAACCAAAGTTCAGTTTGACCGTATATTCGGCTATCCACAAGCTGAAGGGATAATTCGGAGCTGGATATAATCTGGTGAGGAAACTTTTCTCCCTTGAATTCTTCAATAACCATCCATCCCCCAGAGGCCAAAGCACAAGTCTCAGCCACCCACTCCATGGCCTTTTTACCAAGGCCCTGGGAATATGGAGGATCGGCAAATATCAAATTAAAGGGGGCGTATTTTAGAACACGATCAAGTGACTTCGGGCTGGTCCTGATATCAGCCCGGACCACTTTCGCGTGCTCACTGAAGCCACATAAACTGAGGTTTCGTCTGATGAGATCAAGGGATGATTTGTGATGATCTACAAAGACAACCTCTCTAACCGCCCTGGAAAGGGCTTCAATCCCTAGCGCCCCGGTACCGGCAAAGAGATCTAGAACACTGCACGATTCCCAGGGAAATTCCAAACGGACTGACAGGATCTGGAAAAGAGCCTCCCGCACAAGATCTGATGTAGGACGCAGACAGCGGCCTTTGGGCCCTATCAAACGCCGCCCCTTGGCCTGCCCTCCGGTGATTCGCATTAGACATTAATCGTTGAAGCCGCCTATTTCCCATTATCGCTATTGATTAATCGTGACGGCCCGTTCAATGATCTTGCTCTCAGTCCAGTCTTCGGGATCCTCCTGTCGATGAGTCTTGGGACCGAGGTCATAGGACCCTGCAGTCAGTATGGCATCTATGGCCAGAGGTGCGGTATCCTGAGCATTAAAGACATTGACCAGCATGTTATAGACAAAATCTTCCACACGTTTGGCCATCCTCTCCCTTATATCCCTGGATAGCCCAAGTATCTTGTTCTCAAAAGGAAGGTTCAATTTTTTATAATTTCCTCCCTTCAGGCCCTTGGATTGGGCATAGGCTGTCATCTCCGCCCACAGTTCCTCTGTTACCCCTTCTCCTGTAACTTTGATGAAATTTCCGTCTTCGTCTGTTGCAGCATTGCCGTAATCGTTTACTTCAAGGCCCCAGGAGATCATCTGAAGGGCAGTGGCCACATTGGCCTTTGTAGTATTGGTCTTTGAGACGATCTCCCTCAACCTGTCCGAGTTATTACCGGACGTGCCGTGCTGGGCCCCGGAGACTTTGTATTTGGCCAAGGCCTCGTGGATCTCTCCGGTCAATTTTACCTGTATCCCCAGGTCACTCGCCTCAATACCATGGGTAGAGCCATTATTAAGGGCTATCCAGTCCGGGAAGATATCGTTGGCGTTAAGACCCTGTATCAGGAACAAGGCCTCATCAACTGTTGAAAGCCCTTCTTTTCCTTTGATCTCTCCCACCTCTGTCTCCAGCCCGGCCCATTTAGGGACATAAGGGGCAAGTTGCAGATTTGCAAGGAGGTTCTTGTCATCGGGAAGATGTGATGCATCAATTGCTATGGAGGTCATGCCGGCTTCAAACAGGGTGGGGATCTCTACCTTTGCTGGTTCGACATCTTCTTCTTTCTTGATGCCATAGTGGTCGGCATGAATTGCTACCGGTATTGTGATTCCCAGCTCATTGCAGACCTGATCCACCCGCCTGGCCATGTTCCAGTAATTGGTCGCACAATAGGGAGTCGCACCGCCTTCTGACTTGGCTATCTCTATTAGTATAGCCGCGTCGGCCCTCTGCGCAGCAGCCAAAACGCCACGAATGACAAGATAGTTCCTGCCATTAGCCGCAATGGTCATGGCCTTGCCTTTGGCCAGCATCGCCCTGTCAATGACCTTACCACTTACCAGAAGGGCCTTTGAGTTTGGGAAAAGCTTAACTACATTGGGCGGACGCCCCACTTGCAATGCCTTTTCGAAATCCGCGGAATAGTGACCTGCTTTCTCCGTCATGACATACCTCCTTTCTTGTACCTAAATTCTGCTATTAGCTATTAGCGGTTAGCTATTAGTTTAATGATTACAGGATGTTTTACTATTACAAACTTTTACCCGTTGGGTGTTTCCTGATTAACGTAATGCCCTGATTCTTCAAAGCTAAACGCTAATGGCTAACAGCTAATCGCTGGCATCCATCTATGTTGAAAAAGTGTAAATTACAAAATGAAGGATGCCTACCAATCTAAAGATATTTCTCCGCCAGCAACTCTGCTATCTGAACGGCGTTGGTGGCCGCGCCTTTTCTGATATTGTCAGCCACCACCCAGAAATCAAGTCCATTGGCCTGGGAGATATCCTCCCGTATTCTGCCGACAAGGGTCAGATCCTGTCCTTCTGCATCCAGGGCAAGCGGATAGGCATTCCGGGAAAGATCATCGACCACCTTAATCCCCGGTGCCCTGGAAAAAAGCTCTCTCGCCTTGGAAGCGCTGATCTTTTTTCCAAACTCCACATTGACGGCCTCGGAGTGACTGTAGAATACAGGTACCCTTACAGCAGTTGCAGAGACCTGGATCTCAGGATCTTCCAGGATCTTTCTGGTCTCATTCACCATCTTCATCTCTTCCCTGGTGTAGCCATTGTCCAGGAAGACATCTATGTGGGGTAGGCAGTTAAAGGCAATCTGGTGAGGATAGACCCTGGCCTCCGGAGTTTTGTCCTCGGCCCAGGCCTTTACCTGATCCTCAAGCTCATCTATGGCCTTTTTCCCAGAACCTGATACGGCCTGATAAGTGGATACGACAATGCGTTTTATCCGGGCATAGTCATACAATGGCTTAAGGGCCACAACCATCTGGATGGTAGAGCAATTAGGATTGGCTATAATGCCTTTTGCCTTGTATCCTGAAACAGCATGGGGGTTCACCTCCGGCACTACCAGAGGGACCTCCGGATCCATGCGCCATGCATTCGAGTTATCCACAACTACAGCGCCGGCCTTGGCAGCCGAAGGAGCAAAGGTGAGGCTCCTGTCTCCACCGGCAGAAAAAATTGCGATATCAATACCATCAAAGGAGTCGTGATCAAGCTTCCGGACCCGGACCTTCTCTGCCTTGAATAGAAGTTCCTTCCCTTCAGAACGCTCAGAGGCCAAAAAACGGATCTCTCTCACAGGAAAATCCCGTTCCTCCAGAACCTTTATCATGGTCTGGCCGACGGCACCGGTGGCACCTGCTACTGCCACATTAAAAGTCTTTGCCATAATTTCTCCACAATCACTAAATCACCAAATTCACTCAATCCTTTAATTCTTCAGCCACCAAATCTCCTACCTCGGTCGTGTTGTAACCCATCTTTCCTGCAGAGAGGCTCTTCAAGTCCTGGCTGACCACCTTCTTAACTGCTTTTTCAATAGCCTTTGCAGCCTCAATCTCGCCGAGGTAGTCCAGCATCATCTGCCCTGCACATATAGCAGCCAAGGGATTGATAACATTTTTCCCCTTATACTTGGGAGCCGAACCACCTATAGGTTCAAACATGGAGACACCTTCAGGATTAAGATTACCTCCTGCGGCAATCCCCATGCCTCCCTGTATCATGGCCCCAAGGTCCGTAATGATGTCCCCGAACATGTTATCAGTGACTATTACATCAAACCATTCGGGGTTCTTGACCATCCACATGCAGGTGGCGTCCACATGGGCATAGTCTGTTGCAATATCAGGATACTCCCTGCCCACATCATAGAACGTACGTTCCCACAGGTCAAAGGCATAGGTGAGGACATTGGTCTTTCCACAAAGGGTCAGTTTCTTTTTCTGATTGCGACGTTTGCAGTACTCAAAGGCATAACGGATACATCGTTCCACACCCTTTCTGGTATTAATGGATTCCTGAACAGCGACCTCATCTGGAGTATCTTTCTTGAGAACACCACCCGCCCCGGCATATAGACCTTCAGTATTTTCCCGGACAACTATAAAATCTATATCCTCAGGCCCCTTATGCTTGAGTGGTGTATCCACGCCGGGATAAAGGATAATCGGTCGAAGATTTATATACTGATCCAGCGCAAATCGCAGGGCAAGGAGTATCCCTTTTTCCAGAATACCCGGCTTTACATCCGGATGACCAATGGCCCCGAGATAAACGGCTTTGTATTGCTTGAGATCTTCCACTGCTCCCTCCGGGAGGACTTCTCCTGTTCGCAGATACCGCTCTCCGCCATAATCATACCAGGTAAAATCAAGCTCAAATCCGAAACGATCAGATGCGGCCTTGAGGACCTTTACACCCTCGGTTATTACTTCAGGACCTGTACCGTCCCCTGGGATAACACCAATTTTGTACGTACTCATTATCTAAATCCTTTTTAAGAAGAAAATGTTGAATTTTGAGTGTTGAATTAAGGTATAATTTTTTTATATACCTCAACTCACAACTAATCATTCTACCGCAATTCAGCATTCAAAATTCAGCATTCAAAATTTACAGACTTTTAAGCACATGGGGAATCAATCCGCCATCTGAAATCAGCTCCTGCATGAACGGAGGTATGGGCTGAGCCTTGAAGACATCTCCTGTGGTCAGATTCCGGATCTCTCCTGTATCTGCATCCACTTCCACGTCATCCCCTTGCTTGAGAACACCGGACGTCTCATCACACTCGAATATTGGAAGCCCCATATTAAATGCATTACGATAAAAAATCCTGGCAAAGCTCGGTGCTATGATACAGCCAATGCCTGCTGCCTTAAGGGCTATAGGCGCATGTTCTCTGGAAGAACCACAACCAAAATTTTTTCCCGCAACTATTATGTCGCCGGGTTTTATTTTTTTGGAAAAATCAGGATCAGCATCCTCCATACAGTGTTTGGCAAGCTCCGCCGGGTCCGAGGTATTGAGATAGCGTGCCGGAATAATCACATCCGTATCTATATTTTTTCCAAATTTCCAGACTTTTCCTTTGATTTTCATAATTCATACTTCCCTTACAGTTCTTTAGGACTTCCGATCCTACCCAACACCGCACTTGCAGCGGCAATGGCCGGATTCGCCAGATATACCTCGCTCTCAGGGTGTCCCATCCGGCCGACAAAATTCCTGTTTGTCGTGGAAAGCGCCCGTTCTCCCTTGGCAAGAACCCCCATATGCCCTCCAAGACAGGGACCGCAGGTGGGTGGTCCTATCACCGCACCGGCATTTAGAAAAGTCGTGAGAAATCCCTTCTCAAGTGCCTGGATATACACTGTAGGAGTAGTAGGAATGACTATCAATCTTAGACCTTTTGACACATGCCGTCCGGATATGACATCAGCGGCCAGGGCCAGGTCCTCCAAACGACCATTTGTACAGGAACCGATCACCACCTGATCCAGAGGCACATTGCCCACTTCTGAAATACCCTTGGTATTTTCAGGCAAATGGGGGCAGGCCACCTGAGGTTCTATCTCGCTGCAGTCATACTCAATAACCTTGGCGTATTGGGCGTCCTCATCACTGCGATATACGGTAAACTCCCTGCTCGCCCGGTCGGCCACATAATTTTGTGTCGTATCATCGGGGTTAATTAGCCCCACTTTGCCACCGGCCTCAATGGCCATATTGGACATGGTAAAGCGACCGGGCATTGACATGGAATCAATCACCGGACCTGTGAATTCCATGGCCATATACAGGGCACCGTCCACACCGATATCGCCTATGGTATAGAGTATCAAATCCTTGCCGCCGACCCAGGGCCCGAGCTTTCCTTTGTACACAAATTTTATGGACTCCGGGACCTTGAACCAGGTCTTTCCTGTCATCATAGTGGCAGCCAGATCAGTGCTCCCCACTCCTGTGGCAAAAGCCCCCAAAGCGCCGTATGTACATGTGTGACTGTCAGCCCCGATAACCACATCACCTGGAAGCACAAGGCCTTTTTCCGGGAGCAGCACATGTTCTACTCCGGATTCTCCGCCATCATAGTGATGAACAATACCCTGCTCAGCGGCAAACTCCCTGAGCAGCCGGGCCTGCTCAGCGCTCATAATATCCTTGTTAGGAACAAAGTGATCTGACACCAGGGCGATCTTTTCTTTATCAAAAACAGTGGTTACACCCGCCTGCCTGAAGGTCTTTATGGCAATTGGAGCTGTTATGTCGTTGCCTAGCGCAAAGTCCACATCAACTTCTACCAGTTGACCCGGCTCCACACTGTCCAGACCGGCATGAGCAGCCAGGATCTTTTCAGCTATTGTCATCGATCGGCTCATAATATACTCTCTAACCACCATAACACCGTGAAAATGTTGAATGTTGAATGCTAAATGTTGAATTAAGATATAATCTTTTTATATTTCAATCGTTTTACCGCAATTCACAATTCAAAATTCAACATTTCTTTGCATTTTCTTTCATGTGTTCAAGACGATTCAGGGCATTCAAGTATGCCCTGACACTAGCAGTAATTATATCAGGATCGGTCCCATGGCCTGTGACCACATAGCTGCCTTCTTCAAGACGCACAGTGACTTCTCCCTGGGCATCAGTGCCTCCGGTAATGGAGTTTACAGTAAAACGGAGCAGATGGCTTTTAGTCTTTACGAGCTCGGCCACTGCCTTATAGGCCGCATCTATCGGACCGGCCCCCAGGCTCACTCTATCAACCTCCTTGCCGTCTACTTCCACTGTTACTGTTGCAGCCGGTTTGATGCCGCTTCCACCGGCAACATGGAGGTAAACAAGACGATAACGATCAGGAATCCGTAGTACCTCTTCTGCCACAAGGGCCTCAATATCCTCCGGATAAACTTCCTTCTTCTTATCTGCAAGGGACTTGAACCTTTTAAATACCCTGTCGATCTCTTCATCGCTGAGCTTGTAGCCTACTTCCTCAAGCTTTGACTTAAGGGCATGTCTCCCGGAGTGTTTCCCAAGAACCAGGGTCCCCTTACTAAGACCTATGTCCTTGGGATCGATAATTTCATAGGTAGTACGTTCCTTTAAAACTCCGTCCTGGTGGATTCCGGCCTCGTGTGCAAAGGCGTTGGCCCCTACTATAGCCTTGTTCGCCTGGACCACCATTCCGGTAAGCATGCTTACCAGCCGGCTGGTAGCCATGATGTGTTGAGCGGATATTGCAGTGTCATAGGGAAGGACATCTCGCCTGGTATGAATGGCCATGACCACCTCTTCCATAGCGGCATTCCCTGCCCTCTCGCCTATGCCGTTCACAGTGCACTCCACTTGTCTTGCACCTTGCTCTAAAGCTGTCAGCACATTCGCTGTGGCCAGTCCCAGATCATTGTGACAGTGTACACTCAAGATCGCTTTGTGGATATTGGAAGTGTGCTCGACCACATATCGGATCATCCTGCCAAAGTCATGCGGTACGGCATACCCTACTGTATCTGGAAAATTAACAGTAGTGGCACCGGTATCTATCACTGCCTCAAAGACCTTGCAGAGAAAATCCAGGTCGCTCCGGCTTGCGTCTTCAGCGGAAAACTCCACATTGCTGGTGAATTTTGCTGCATACTCTACCGCAGCCCGGGCCATATCCAGTACCTGCTCCCTGGTCTTTCTCAGTTTATACTGGAGGTGGATATCAGAGGTAGCAATGAACGTATGTATTCGAGGATTTTCTCCCTCCTTTATGGCCTCCCAGGCAGTATCGATGTCTTTCTCATTGGCACGGGCCAGGGCAGCAACCTGTAAACCCCTGAGTTCCTGCGCAATGCGCTTAACACTCTGAAAGTCACCTGGGGAAGCAATAGGAAATCCGGCCTCGATCACATCGACATTCAGTTTCTTCAACTGCCTCCCGATCTGGAGTTTTTCCTCAACGTTTAGAGATACACCAGGGGACTGCTCACCGTCCCTTAATGTAGTATCAAATATTATTATCCTTTCACTGCTATTCATTTTTTTGTAACCGTTCACGGGATTACAACACCCGTTTTACCGCAACCCGCCGAACTGTAAGCGTTTACAGGGTGCTGCAGATGCGAGGCGGAGGGTACGCAGACGTACTCCCTGTACTTCAAGTGCCCGACAACAAAGCAGATGCGGTGCCCTGTGAACGCTTACCATTTTCTCTACGTCCCCTCATCTCTGCCAGGGGAAACATCTTTACTGTGATAACCCGCACCAGACCTCAACGACCTGGGTCTCAGTGCCCTAATGGACATCAAGACAGGCCCGGATATCACATAGGTACTTATAAGGACAAATAGCGTCACCTTAGGTTCCATAGCAACTATCATGATGGCCAGAATCAGCACTACCATACCGGAAAAAGGGTGCTGCTGAAGCCAGCGGACTTCCTTAAAACTATAGTAACGCACATTGCTGACCATCAAGAAGGAAAGGCCATAGACCATGATCAGCACTGCCACATGACGTACCGGCCCAAATATACCGACATGCTGGCATAAAAGCACAGATGTAGCCAATACAGCCGCTGCAGAAGGACATGGCAGACCAAGGAAGTAATAATCCCTTGTGCTGCTATTGCTACTTTGGCTCAGGGTATTGAATCTGGCCAGCCTGAGGGCAGTGGTTGCCACATACAGGAAGGCAGCAAGCCATCCGAGTCGGCCGTAATCCTGCAGCCCCCACATAAAGGCCAGTATGCCCGGGGCCACTCCAAAGGCCACCAGGTCGGAAAGGGAATCATACTCCATACCAAATCTACTCGTAGTACGGGTCCAACGAGCCACTCTGCCGTCCAGACCATCCAAAATACCGGCTATCAAGATGGCTACGGCAGCGGCCTGATAATTCCCTTTAATCGCCGCAATAATGGCATAGAATCCGCTGAACAGGCTTGCCGAGGTCAGCAGGTTTGGAAGGAGATAGATACTCCGTCTTGAAGTCTTGTCTGCTGAATCACCGCTTTGCTTTTGTTTCATGGGAGACCCCCGTTAGAAATAAGGAATTGGGAATTAGTCTCTTAATTATTATATTCGTGTTTTTTATGGCAGAATATTTTTGGCAAGAACCGTCTGCCCGGCCATTGTCCGGTCGCCCTTTTTCACCAACACTGAAACATCCTTCGGGACATACACGTCAAGGCGAGATCCAAAACGAATGAGTCCAAAACGTTCACCGATTTTAACCCTATCACCGACCTCAGCCCAACAAACAATTCGCCTGGCTATTATACCCGCCACCTGTACAACGGTCAGCTCCATTCCGTCCTTGCTGCGGATCAAAAGGGCATTTCGCTCGTTTTCAAGCAAGGCCCTTTTGCGGTCAGCTGGCCAAAAGGATCCCGGCTGGTACGAAATTTGTTGGACCTCGCCCGTAATCGGAGCCCTGTTTACATGCACATTAAAAATATTCATGAATATACTGATTCGTTTTACGTCTTTTCCGTTAAGGGAGCCCCTGTTGTCTTCAGCTATATCTATGACCCGACCGTCAGCAGGTGATACCACCAAGCCCGAACCTGATGGAATTATACGCTCCGGGTCCCGAAAGAAAAAAAGAACAAAGACCGCAATCACAAACAAGACCACAGCCGGAACAGACCAGTTGAGTAAAGCAAATATCACAGCGGCCAAGGCGGCAATACCTATGAAAGGGACTCCTTCCTTGGAAACTGGAATGCGATGAGAATGCATTAAGAGCTTAGAGCCGGGGCTACTTCTTGAGCCAGCTCATCATATCCCTCAGGCGGGAGCCGACCTCCTCTATAGGATGTTCCTTTTCCCGCTGTCTGAGGGCGTTGAATACAGGGCGTTTGACTTGGTTTTCCAGCATCCACTCCCCGGCAAATCTGCCACTCTGAATCTCATCAAGGATCTTGCGCATCTCCTTTCTTGTTTCTTCTGTTATTATGCGCTTCCCCCTGGTAAGATCGCCATATTCCGCAGTGTCACTGATTGAGTAACGCATCTGCGACAGACCGCCTTCGTAAATCAGGTCAACTATGAGCTTGAGCTCGTGGCAGCACTCGAAGTATGCTATTTCCGGCTGATAACCCGCTTCAACCAGGGTCTCAAATCCCGCTTTTATGAGCTCGGTGACCCCGCCACAAAGAACACACTGCTCGCCGAAGAGATCAGTCTCCGTCTCTTCTTTATATGTGGTTTCAATGACTCCTGCACGTGTGACGCCAATGCCATTTGCATAGGCAAGTGCTTTTTTAAGGGCTTCTCCCGTGTAATCCTGATGTATAGCCACCAGGCTGGGCACACCGGCGCCCTTTTCGTATTCCCTGCGCACCAAATGTCCTGGGCTTTTGGGTGCAACCATGGTAACATCCACGTCAGCCGGAGGCATTATCTGGCCAAAGTGAATGTTGAAGCCATGAGCAAAAAGGAGCATGTTCCCCGTCTTCAGATTTGGCTTAATAGCACTTTCGTATAGCCGGCCCTGGACATGATCAGGCACCAGGACCATGATGAGATCTCCCTTGGCTGCAGCCTCTGAGGCACTTACAGGCTCAAACCCGTGTTTGACTGCAAGATCGTAATTTGCTGACCCGGGACGCTGGCCTATAACAACAGACAGGCCACTATCCCTCAGATTCTGGGCATGGGCATGCCCTTGGCTACCGTAGCCGATTATGGCTATAGTCTTTCCTTGAAGTATGTCCATGGGGGCATCTTGTTCGTAATAAATCCTCATCCTCTGTAGCTCCTTTTCGGTAACCGTTCACATCCCTAAAAAATATGACCTATGCGATTAGCTATTAGCCGTTAGGTTTTAGCTTAACAGTCCGTTTTTGTACAAAGTGTTTACCTAATACCTAATAGCTAACAGCTAATGGCTGGCATCCGTTTTTCGGTGAACCCTGAATCTTTGAACCCGTGAACGGTTACATCGTTTTTTTCTCTCTCATTATGGCTATGGTACCGGTTCTGATAATTTCTTTGATTCCAATTGGACGGAGTAGTTCTATTACTGCCTTTAGTTTTGACTCCGGTCCGGTGACCTCTAAGGTGTAAGATTTAGGACTTACGTCAACGACCTTGCAACGGAATATATCGCAAATGCGTAATATCTCGGCCCTGGATTGTTCCTCAGCCCTGACCTTAATCAAGGACATCTCGCGCTCAACAAACTCACCTTCACTCACATCCACGACCTTGAAGACATCTACCAGGCGCCTGAGCTGTTTGATTATTTGCTCAATTATGAATTCATCGCCTCTTGTCACCAGTGTGAGGTGTGACAGGCTCGGGTCCAGGGTTGCAGCCACATTAAGGCTCTCGATATTAAACGCCCTTCCACTGAAAAGCCCGGTTATGCGGGAAAGGGCACCAGGAGTATTTTCAACTAATACAGAGAGAGTATGCTTCATAGGGCCAAACTCCTTATCCTCGATATTAAACGAGCAACATCTCAGTTGTAGCCTTTCCGGCCGGGACCATCGGGAATACCCCTTCTTCGCGAGCTATAGCAAATTCCATAATCGCCAAACCTTCCGCTTCAAGACCCTTGCTGAGCACACCATCAACCTCTTCCGGCTTGGTTGCCCTAAATCCTTTGGCCCCATACGCTTCAGCCAACTTAACGAAATCCGGAGTCATTTCAAACTCAGTAGCTGCATAACGACGATCATAGAACAGCTCCTGCCATTGTCTAACCATGCCGAGAAACTGGTTATTCAAAATGACTATTTTTACAGGCAGGCGTTGCTCCATGGCGGTCGCCATCTCCTGGATATTCATCTGTATGCTGCCGTCGCCGGCTACATCCACCACCAGCTTGTCAGGGAAGGCCATCTGGGCCCCAATAGCTGCAGGAAATCCATAACCCATGGTTCCAAGGCCGCCGGAAGTCAGGAGGGTCCGTGGCTCGTCAAATTTGTAGAATTGTGCAGTCCACATCTGGTTCTGACCGACCTCTGTAGTAATGATAGCCCGTCCCTTTGTCATCTCATATAGCTTTTCGATGACATTCTGAGGCTTGATTACGCCAGGCTCCTCTTTATATGTGAGGGGATGGCGTTTTTTCCATGCATCGAGCTGCTGCAACCAGGCCTGGTGTTGGTCCATCCAGGCTTCAGCAGGGCGGCCACCATCCTTTGCGGCGTCCAACAGCTTCTTCAATACCCTTTTGCAATCACCCACTATAGGCACATCCACCTTTACGTTTTTCTGAATAGATGTGGGATCTATGTCCAGGTGAATTATCTTGGCCAGCGGGGCAAATGCCTCGATTTTTCCGGTAACCCTGTCGTCAAAGCGGGCGCCAATAGCAATGATGAGATCACTGTTTGCCATGGCCATGTTGGCACAGTATGTACCATGCATGCCCAACATACCCAGGCTCAACTCGTGAGTGCCGGGGAATCCGCCAAGCCCCATCAAAGTCATGGTTACCGGAATATGCATCGCTTTAGCAAGTGCCCTGAGTTCCTTATGCGCATTGGAGATGATTATTCCGCCACCTGCGTAAATAACAGGCCGCTTTGCCTTTTCAATTAACCTGTACGCCCGCTCAACCTGTTTGCCGTGAGGCTCGATTACAGGATTATATGAACGGAGCTTTATCTCCTGTGGATAGTCAAACTCGGCCTTGCCGTTCTGAACATCCTTGGGAAGATCTACAAGGACCGGACCCGGCCGGCCTGATCTAGCAATATAAAAGGCTTCCTTAAGGACCTGAGGAAGATCCTTGACGTCTTTAACAAGGTAATTGTGTTTTGTGCAAGGACGTGTAATGCCTACGATATCCACTTCCTGGAAGGCGTCATTACCAATCAGGGCAGTAGGTACCTGACCGGTAAACACAACAATGGGAACTGAGTCCAAACTTGCTGTTGCTATACCTGTAACGGTGTTAGTAGCCCCCGGACCTGACGTGGCCACGCACACTCCCACCTTTCCGGAAGCCCTGGCATAACCATCGGCAGCATGGGCCGCGCCTTGCTCATGTCTGACCAAGACGTGCTTTATGGTGCCGTCTTTTTCCAAGGTATCGTAGAAATCTATAATAGCCCCGCCGGGAAAGCCAAAGATAACATCGACACTTTCCCGCTTGAGGGCCTCTACGACCATTTGTTTTCCGGTCATCTTTGCCATGTACTTTACCCCTGTTAGCAATAGAATTAGGTTGGGAGTTCAAGGTAGTTTTTAAAGCTTATTCCCCTGTTTTTACGTTGTCAATAAAGTTAATCTTTTTTAGGAACGGGAAATAAATAAGTTGAACAAAAATTAACAGAATTTTTTGTTGTATTCAAGGCGCGAGGAGCGAGCATAACGGGTTATGTGATCAACGAACAACGAAGAAGACGGCAAAAAAGACGTTAATTTGTTCAAGTTATTTATTGTACG
>JAGGRV010000548.1 GCA_021159445.1 Deltaproteobacteria bacterium
CACCGCGTTTGATATGGCGGAGGGAATCGAACCCACGTCCATTCTCTGTTTGGGGAAAATGTGGAGAAAAACATTTCCCGCGTAGGGACGCGGAGAACGGCACTTGGAAGCTCTCAAGGCATTGTAAATAAAGGGTTTTTGATGTGTCGGCGCTGGGGAGACTGAATTTCCGGAAGGCGGCGAGCCCTCCACCATTTTTTAGAATTATTAGAGTATTTTGATATTGACAGATTTTAATCGGTTCCAGAGATGGCCTCTGGAACCTTTTTTTGTTCAATCTGTGCCTTGCCTTTTCCACCAATCATCTCTTAATATACCTAATCCGGACAAGCCGGAACCAAACAGGTGTGTGCAAATTACATTAAGGGAGCGATAATATGATACATCAAAGTGCTATTACCGATTTTTGTCAGAAAGAATATTTGCCTGAGGTCGATTCATCTGCCTGTATTCATCCAGTTGCCGCGGTAATTGGTCATGTATTTATAGGTAAAAGAGTTATGGTTGCGCCTTTTGCTTCGGTGCGAGGTGATGAAGGCCAGCCGATTTTTGTCGGGGATGAATCAAATGTGCAAGATGGAGTAATCCTCCATGCACTTGAGACAGAGCACAATGGCCATCCAATTGAGAAAAATCAAGTTGAGGCCGAAGGAAAAAAGTATTCGGTTTACGTAGGCAAGAGAGTCTCCCTGGCTCATCAGGTTCAGATTCATGGCCCTGCGTATGTCGGGGATGATACATTTGTCGGGATGAAGACACTGGTATTCAGGGCAAAAGTGGGAAATAACTGCGTGATCGAACCTGGATGCATTATTATGGGAGTCACTGTTGCGGATGGACGTTATGTGCCTGCAGGAACAGTGCTGAAAAGTCAAAAGGATGCTGACAACCTTCCAGTGGTTACCGACGACTATCCCCTTAAAAATCTTAATAAAGGGGTAGTGCATGTAAATACCAGCCTTGCGGATGGATATAACAAGATCGATTTGAAATAGTTAGTGCCTGAACAAAAGAAACAACATCTAAACGAAATCTGTTCAAAATCAATCACGAAAACACGAAGGTACGAAAGCACGAAACAAAAACCCAAATGGAAATTCCTATACTATCAAGTTTAATTTCTTTTTCGTGTTTTCAACTTTTCGTGTTTTCGTGATAATCTTTTTTCACTTCTCCAACATTAAATCCAATATCTAACCTCATAAGTCCATTTTTTTGCCTTGGGGAAAATTTTCCTTGACGTCATTATTTGGATATATTAAAAACCGGTTGAACGCTCAGTCTAATTTAGAAAGTTGACCGAATGAGCTACACAGCAATGAAAAAAATACCGTATTTTGCGAATGGCTTAGATAATAATATGTCCAAAAAAGAAACAATATTGCAGGCCGCAACAAGGCTCTTTTCGGAAAAAGGGTACAAGGAGACCTCCATTGCTGAGTTGTCCAAGATGACAGGCGCTGCTGAAGGGACGATTTTTTATCATTTTAAGAACAAGGAAGACATTTTTCTCTCCATCCTTAATGACACTAGAAATAGAGTTATAGAGGAATTTGAGCGGTATCTGAAAGAGGGGGAGTTTGACACCGGTCTGGACATGATCGAGAGCGCCATCTCCTTTTACTTCTATCTGGCCGGAATGATGGAAGAGCAGTTTCTCCTTCTGCACCGTCGCCATCCGCATGAACTCGCCGAGGTTAATCCTGTTTGCAGGGAGCATCTCGAGGCTATTTACAACTGTTTTGTAAATGGTTTCGAACAAGCCATTCTGCTCGGGCAAAAGGATGGGTCCATAAGAAAAATGTCTCCAAAAAAAACCGCGCTGATTATATTTTCCATGGTTGACGGCCTAGTGCGGTTCAAAACCTATAACCTTTACAATGCAGGCGCACTCCACAAGGAATTTATGGAATTGTGCCGCAGGATGTTACAGAAAAAACAGATTCAGGAGTAGGTGTTTCCAATGCTGACAAAAATCTTTCCATTTATTGGCTGGTTTAAAGGCTACGATTTTGGCAGTTTCAGAACCGACGTTTTATCGGGCCTTACTGTTGCGATGGTACTCATTCCCCAATCCATGGCCTATGCGCAATTAGCAGGGCTGCCGCCATACTATGGGCTGTATGCAGCGTTCCTGCCCCCCATGATTGCGTCCCTGTTCGGCTCAAGTCGTCAGTTGGCTACAGGCCCTGTGGCGGTTGTGTCGCTGATGACCGCAGCATCTCTTGAGCCGTTGGCCACGGCAGGCAGTGAAGGCTATATTGCTTATGCCCTTCTGCTGGCCCTCATGGTTGGCCTGTTTCAGTTCACCCTTGGCGTACTCAGGCTCGGACTTGTGGTCAATCTCCTTTCACACCCGGTGGTCAACGGGTTTACAAACGCGGCATCCATTGTCATTGCCACCTCACAGCTATCCAAGCTGTTTGGTGTCTATGTGGATAAGGCCGAACACCATTATGGTACGATCATCAGGGTCGTCCAGGAAGCAATTCACTATACCCATTTGCCTACATTGTTATTAGGTGCATTCGCTTTTGCCATCATGTTCGGACTCAGGCGAATTGCACCCAAGATCCCAAATGTGCTCGTAGCCGTGGCAATAACAACAGTCATTTCCTGGGCCATTGGGTTTCAGCACAATGCCAGTGTTGACATTTCGGCCATCGAGTGCCCCAGGGTACATGAACTTATTCAGAGTTTTAATGAGGCAGTGAACGGCATAACGCCGTTGGCTGAAGAACGGACCAACGTTGCCAAGGCCCTGGATGAGGCCAAAAGCGCCCACGACACCATAGGTATCCTCGACGCAGAGCGTGATACAAGTGTCATAGCAGTCAAGATGGATCAGCTCAAGGAGGAAGCCCACGTCTACAGGACTGAACTCAGGCATTACTTGTTCAGTGGTGTGGAGCAACCTGACGGTTCGCTGAGGTTCTATCCGAAGGAGGAAGTTTCTGACGGTGTCCAGAGTGATGGCCGTACATGGCGAATCAAGGTAGGCAACAAGCCGCTCATGACCGATAAGCTGGTCATGATGGGAGGCGGCAAAGTAGTTGGAGTAATACCTGAGGGGCTGCCTTCTTTCACAGTGCCGAAACTGGACTTTAAGATCTTGCTTCAACTCCTGCCCTTTGCGATCATTATTTCGCTTCTGGGCTTTATGGAGGCCATTGCAATTGCCAAGGCCATTGCCGGTAAGACAGGCCAGCGTCTTGATCCCAACCAGGAACTCATCGGCCAGGGGCTGGGTAACATCTTGGGCTCTGTCGCCAAAAGTTATCCTGTTTCCGGCTCCTTCTCGAGGTCAGCGGTCAACTTCCAGGCCGGTGCAGTTTCGGGCCTGTCGGCCGTGTTTACCAGCGCGGCCGTGGTTATCACGCTCCTGTTTTTTACTCCGCTCCTTTACCACCTGCCACAGTCCGTGCTGGCCGCAGTCATAATGATGGCGGTCCTCGGCCTGATAAACATCTCCGGTTTTATTCACGCCTGGAAGGCCCAGTGGTATGATGGTGCTATTTCAATACTCAGCTTTGTAGTCACCCTTGCCTTGGCGCCCCACCTGGAAAAAGGTATTGAGCTTGGCGTGCTCCTCTCGCTAATGGTCTTTGTATACAAGAGTATGCGGCCTACTGTGGCATCCCTGGCCAAGCATGAGGATAAATCCCTGCGTGATGCCATGGTCTTCGGCCTTAAGCAATGCAAGTATGTTGCTGTAGTCCGCTTTGACGGCCCGCTCTTTTTTGCCAATGCCAGCTACCTGGAAGACCAGATCATGGAGCGTATGCAAAGCATGAAAGACCTCAGGCATATCATTATAGTGTCTAACGGCATAAATGATATTGACGCATCAGGTGAAGAGACATTATCATCGCTTGTAGACAGGATCAGGGCCGCAGGCATTGACATCTCTTTCAGTGGTGTTAATGAATCCGTCATAAAGGTGTTGGAGCGCACGTTCCTGTTGGAAAAGATCGGCGAGGACCACATTTATCCGACTCTGGAAATAGCCATCTGCGCCATTCACCCTCATGAGCATGTGGACGACGTAGACAAAACCTGTCCGCTTACAGACGTTTGCAGACTTCATGCATAGTTAAAAAAAAGGGAGTTAGATATGTCTGTCATCACAGTATTCAGTGGTAGTTTTTGCAGGGAAAACTCAGTAATCCAAGAAGTAGCCGGCAGCACAGGTTATAAGCTTGTTATGGACAAAAGTCTTGTCGGCCACGCAGCCAGGCTTTCCGGCATGGATGAAGGCAAGATAGAACGGGCCTTTTCAGCCACAACATCAGTATTCAACAAGTTCACCCACGAAAAGGAACGCGCGATTGCCTATCTCAGGCTCGCTCTGGCAGAGACGCTCTCAGACGACAATCTTGTTGTCTCAGGGTTCTCAGGTCAGCTTATTCCAAAAGAGGTCAGTCACGTACTTAGGGTCTGCCTTATCGCAGACCTGAAGTTCAGGATCAAAGTGGCTGCTGAAGAACAGGGACTGTCTGAAAAAGACGCTGTCAAGCTCATACACAACGAAGATAATGACCGCGCCGCATGGGTCAATGCCTTGTTTGGCAAGAAAGATCCCTGGGCCGCTTCCCTATATGACATCGTTATTCCCATGGACAAGAAAGACGTAGCGGAAGCAGCAGCGCTTATTATAAAGAATTTGGACAGTGACGTGGTCAAGACCACTGAGAGTTCGAAAAAGGCGGTTGAGGACTTCCTCCTTGCAGCCAAGGTAGAAGTGGTCCTGATCAAAGAGGGACACTCGGCGGACGTAAGTGTCAAGGACGGCTCGGTCAAGCTGAGCATCAACAAGCATGTCCTGATGCTCGGCCGGCTTGAGGAAGAACTCAAATCCATTGTCAGCAGGGTGCCCGGCGTCAAGTCCGTGGACACCAAGGTGGGCAAGGGCTTTCATAAAACAGACGTTTACCGGAAAGTAGACCTTGGGACTCCGTCAAAGGTCTTGCTCGTGGACGACGAGCGCGAGTTTGTCCAGACCCTGTCCGAGCGCCTGATCATGCGCGAAATGGGCTCGGCCGTAACTTACGATGGCGAATCGGCCCTCGAATTGGTGAGCAAGGACGAGCCTGAGGTCATGATCCTGGACCTCAAGATGCCGGGCATTGACGGCATTGAGACCCTGCGGCGGGTTAAGCAGACCCATCCTGAGATCGAGGTCATCATCCTCACCGGACACGGTTCCGAGGCCGATAGGAAGATATGCATGGACCTCGGCGCATTTGCCTATCTGCACAAGCCAGTGGATATTGAGGTGTTGAGCGACACGCTCAAAAAGGCCAACGAAAAAATTCAGCAGAAAAAGGCCTCGTAACCGTTTACGGGTTCAAAAGTCCAGGGTTCAAAAGTCCAGAGTTTAACGAAAACCTGAACCGTTGATTTGTGGATTCTGAATAGTTTTCGTCCGCGTACCCTCCGCCTCGCATCTGCAGCACCCTGTGAACGGTTACAATATATTTATACTGTAGCGGTACTTGAATATAAAAATGTTCACAGTATAATTCCCGCTTGCAATTTTTTTTTGTTCGATCCCTAATCGTAATAGCAGTCATTTGGATTTGGCTATGTCAATAATAGAAAAACTGAAACCAAAATTCTGGTCAAATGGTGTTAGGGACGCCGGTATGGGCACAACAAGGCACCTGTTCAACTTCCGCCGCATCTGGAATCTGGCGGTCTTTCTTACTGCCGGGGTCGCTCTTGTGCCGTTGATTTCCATGACTTTGATCCACTATGAGGTGACACAGAATGCCATAGAGTCCGAGGTGCGTAATCATACAATGCGACTTGTGCGCAACACCTGGCGAACCGTTTCATATTTCCTTAATGAACGTAAGACCGTGCTGGACCTGGTAGCCCATGAGCACACCTACGAGGACTTGAAAAATCCAATTAAGCTGGCCGCAATCCTGAAAAATCTGAAGAAAAGGCTGGGTGGCGTTGTGGACCTCGGGGTAATCGATTCCTCCGGCATACAAACGAACTATGTAGGGCCATACCCTCTTGTAAATAAGGACTATAGCGATCAGGAATCGTTCAAAAAAGTAATTGAAAGTGGTATATACACAAGCGACTTCTTCCTGGGATTCCGGAATGTACCGCACATGGTAATTGCGAGAAAGTACGTCATACAGAACGGTTCTTTCTATGTACTCAGGGCTACTCTGGACATCAAGCCGGTCAACAAAGCGCTTAACGAAATCGAAGTGAGTGGTTTAGGGGACGTATTTGTCATTAACCGCAAAGGCATGCTCCAGACCCCGTCCCGGTACCATGGCAAGATTCTTGAAAAGGTTTCTCTGCCAGTTCCGAGATACTCTAAGGAAATACAAGTAGTTGAGTGCAATACGTCCAACAGGGAACCCCTTATCGTCGGCTATGCGTATATCCCTGACACGCCTTTCATCCTGATGATCGTTCAGCAGAAAACAGAACTCATGGAGCGCTGGTATAAGACCCGCATGGAGCTTTTCTGGTTCCTGGTAATCAGCATTACACTGATTCTGATCGTCACCTTGGGCATGGCCACCTATCTTGTAAACAAGATTTACATAGCGGACAATGAGCGGGTCAGCAGTCTGCACAAGGTGGAGTACTCCAACAGGTTGGCTTCCATCGGAAGGTTAGCCGCCGGCGTGGCCCATGAGGTCAATAACCCCCTGGCCATCATCAACGAGAAGGCCGGACTCATCAAGGATCTGTTCACCTACAAGGAGATGTATTCAGAAGATACGAAGCTGATCAGCCTTATAGACTCGATTATCTCCTCTGTGGAGCGGTGTGGGACCATCACAAAGCGGCTTCTCGGTTTTGCGCGGCACATGGAAGTGAGCATCCGGTCCATCAATGTGCGGGAGGTCCTGGAAGAGGTCCTGGGCTTTCTGGAAAAGGAGGCTGAGTACAGGTCTATCAAAGTCTCTTTGAATGTGCCTGACGATATCCCTGAATTCGAAAGCGACCGGGGCAAGGTGCAACAGATATTTCTTAATCTGGTCAATAACGCCTTTGCTGCCATGGAAGACGGTGGTAGTCTGGATATCACAGTCAAACGCGAAGATGAAGACTTTATTTCGGCCACAGTTACTGATACAGGATGTGGTATCCCCAAGACAGACATAGAACGTATCTTCTGTCCGTTTTTTTCCACCAAGACGGAAAAGGGCGGGACAGGTCTCGGCCTGTCCATTACGTGTGGTCTTGTCCAGGAGATCGGCGGCAAGATCGACGTGCAAAGCGAAGTAGGGAAAGGAACAACCTTTACTATAACTCTACCATTAAAGATTGATAAAGAGAGGAAGTAAAACATATGCGCTTATTACTAGTGGACGATGAAGGGGAACTGGTCTCAACAATAGCGGAGCGTCTTTCTTTCAGGGGAATCGACGCGGACTGGGTAACCAGCGGAGAAGAGGCACTGAAAAAGGCGGAAACAGAGAGCTATGACCTTGCCGTACTGGATGTCAAGATGCCCAGGATCAGCGGCATTAGGCTGAAGGGTATGCTGGAGGAAAAATATCCTGACATGAAATTTATCTTTATGACCGGGCATGGCTCAGAAGATGATTTCAGGACCGGTTCGACCAATGCTTTCTACCTGGTAAAACCGATTAATATCGAGGCCCTTGTCAGTAAGATAAATGAGGCCCTTAAAAAATGATGGCCTGACCACCACCATAAGGAGGTATACCATGAATTGCAAACCGGACATGATTGGAGAGACGGGGCTTCATTTTTTTGGGAAGATGTCCGCCACCAACTGTCATGATATCAAAAACGCCCTGGCCATTATCAATGAAAACATCGGACTGTTGCAAGACTTTATCCTCATGTCAGAGAAGGGAATGGCCATTGATCAGGAACGTCTTAAGACATTGGCCGAAAAGGTCGTGAAGCAGGTCTGGCGGGCGGATGGATTTGTAAAAAATATGTCAAGGTTTGCTCACAGCATTGATGAACCTGTGGTCAATGTTGATCTGAACGAAATCCTCGAGCTTGTAAAAATGCTTTCGAGCAGATTTGTCTCCATGCGGGGCGTGACCCTGAGACCAGAGCCGTCAACGAACCCGGTGATGGTCACAACAAACCCATTTCTTTTGGAAAATCTTGTCTGGTTGTGTCTGGATTTTGCCATGGAGGTTGCCGGCAGCGGGAAAGCCGTCGGTCTTATTTCAGAGGAAACGAAAAACGGCGCGCGGATCAGATTCACACACATCGAAGGTCTCAAGGACACTCCGGCAGATTTGTTTCCAACAGAACAGGCAAATGCCTTGCTCAAAGCCCTCAAGGGTGAGCTTACGTCTGACCCTGGGGCTGGAGAACTTGCTCTCACCCTGCCCGGAGATATAGGTTCATAAAAAAGATGAACATCGAACATCGAACGTCCAACATCGAATATTGAATGGTGAAAAATGAAGAAACGGACTTAGGATCTGGAAGAATGGCTGTTTGAGTATTCGGTTGAGATCAGCATAAAATTCATGGAAAACGGAGTAAACAGCGATCGTAAAGAAAAAATCAACCCTTTAGTTATAATTTTATTTGCAGGAATTGTTATTGGATTTTTTGGGATTTACAAAATCTACAAGGGTTATGAGTCACAGAACTGGCCAACGACACAAGGAAAAATCATAAAGTCGCGCATAGCCGGTGCCAAGAGGATTATAGGCCGCAGGGCATTTATTAAGTATGAATATTTCGTAGAGGGCAATCGTTATATAAGTTCCCAAATATCCTATACTCTGATAATCGGCGATTACAGTGGCGCTATAGAAATCCTGAGGGAATACCCTGAAGGCAAAATCGTTACTGTCTATTATAACCCTGACAATTTAATGGACGCGGTTCTGAAAACAGAGATATCAGGGCGAATCTCCTGGCTCTTCATTCTCAGTGTTCTCGCCATTATACTGGGCCTGAGGGGCTTGAGGTGGCAGAGATTTTGATTTGTAAACGTTCATTTGAAAGATGAACGTCCAACATCGAACATCGAACGTCCAACATCGAATGAAAAACAAATATCCAATACCGAACATTCAACGGCTATTTTTGTGTACTTAAGCAGCCTTTCTTCCTGGTCGTAAGTCTGTTTCTTCATCTTTTCCCATTCAACATTCGATGTTGGACGTTCGATGTTCGATGTTCATTAGGCCTTCTTCTTAATTCTGCTTAACAGCAACCAGATTGCACCGATCAAAAGCGCGCTCGTGAAGACGTGTGAAAGGAGCTTATCAAAGTTGATCTGTGAGATGATGGGTATGGAATCCGTTATCCGAGGTTTGTATTCCATGTCTTTGCTTAAATAAATATTGTTCACAATATCTTCAAACAGCTTACGATATTCGCTGAAATCCTTGTCTTCAGCGTAACATACTATCTGGATGCAGCCCTTCCGGGTCAGCTTTGTAGCTATAAGACCTTTTATCTTTTCCGCATCTGCCAGGAAGGTCATCCATAAAATATGATCATTCGAATCGTATAGGATCTCTCCGACCTCTGTATTTAGAATCCCACTAATTTTCTCCTCGATTGGTTTAGATCCTTCCTCCACGCTCCTGTTTTCCTTACTTAATTTCTTCATTTTGCCTTCAGGAATTCGGCCTGATTTGTTCAGCCAAATAAGTATGTACGGGCATGCAAACCAATGCTCAGCGCCGGACAATTGAAAACCATAATCATATGCGGATTTTTCCGCATCAGGTGCGGTCAGTTGCAACTTCCTGGAATGTTCATCCAGGACTTCCCCTGGAATCCGGACCCAGTTGTGCGGCAATTTTAACGTGAAACCTTCTTTTGCATTGAACCTCTGGGTAAACTCAGTTCCAGAGGCAATACCGGTCAAAACAAAGACAACCGATATGATAATGAATATTCGTTTCATATGCCTTACTTCCTTCTATTCAGTAAACCGCGCTTTTGACGGCATTGAATCCAGGGTTTTTTGCCCACTCGCTCATTCACTGACTAACATAATTCAGGCATATTTCAAAATTTTGCGACTTGTGCGGTTAAGAAACTACTCAAAATTACCAGGATATATATGTTTCATTTTAGAACAATTTGAATCCAAAGATAGCAAATCAACATCATCCCTGTCTTTAATATCTATTATATTAATATTATTGGAAATTTGCAATTGATTCATCCTGGAGATGTTCTTTTTTGTTTCATATCGTGGCAAAGAATATGAGGTCTCTTTTGCATAAAAAATTATCTAACATACTGTTTTTATAGTAGAATTTTCTGTTGGCACAATGCTTGCAGCTATGCTTGACTAAATTAACACGGGAAGAGTGGCTAGGAATGGCAAGTCCTATTGCACTTCTGCCAATATATAGTATCGGGGCGGCTTTCAGGCAAAGGACGAATGAAACCAAGAATCCTTATTATATTCCAAGACAGTTTTTTCTTAGAGACCTTGGCGGACAAATTGGGGCAGAGGAAAATGTCTGTGCTTACTGCAGACATCGGAAATGGGATTCTGGAAATTCCATCAGGCACACATGCGGACGTAGTGCTTTTGGATGCGAGATACAGAGGCAAGGGCACGATGCAGGCCCTTTCAAGCGTCAAACGCGAGCAGCCCGATGCGGAAATAATATTGATAAGCAGTCCTGACAATATTGCCTTGTCTATGCAAGGTATGCGTGAAGGGGCCTCTGATGACATCACAGTACCCTTCGATATCGACGACCTGGTTGAGAAGGTGCGAGAGGCCCTGACTAGAAAGAAAACTCGCTCAAAAACAAAAAGTAAGCACTCGATTCTCAAACGTAGGAATAGAGGCATTAATAAATGAAGGCAATAGGAGGTGCAAACTATGAAAACTAGGGTGTTGATTGTGGATGATGAAAAGGAGTTTGTCGATCTTGTGTCCGAGCGTCTGACCATGCGCGATTACGATGTGACCGCTTGCTATAGTGGAGAGGAGGCCCTTGAGACGGTGAAGAAATACAACTTTGATATCGTCGTTCTGGATATACTCATGCCTGGTATTGACGGTATCGAGACCCTTCGTGAAATCAAGAGGATAAAGCCTCTGACGGAAGTAATCCTGTTGACCGGACATGCAGCAGTGAACACGGCTATCGAGGGAATGAGACTGGGTGCCTATGATTATCTCACAAAACCGTGCGAGATCTCAGATCTGGTCACTAAGCTGGACAAGGCCCATGATAGAAAGGCCGAGCAGGAGGAGCGCATCCGCGCGGCCAAGGTTGAGGACATCGTTAGCTCACCCAGGTCCGCGTTGTAATGCAGGGTCCGTTCTCATGGAGACGGTTATGGTCAAGGAAGGGCTCGCAGTACTAAATTTGTACTTAGTGTCTGAACGAAAACTAACCAAAACTGTCATTTCGAGCAAAGCGAGAAATCTTATCGTACTGAAAATACAGGCATTAAAGATTTCTCCCTACGGTCGAAATGACAAAAAGAGGGGTTTTCGTTCAGGCACTACTTAAAGAAGGAGGGATTTCTAAATGAGTCATGACATAGGAAATGATACAGGTGGTGGAGGGATTCTGGCCAACAAGATGTTGTGGCTGATTGTTGGGGCCGGTATCTTTGTCGTGGTCGGCTTTATCCTGCCCACGCCGCAGAGTGTGATTGATATTGTAGATAAATACGGGTTTGCCAATAAATTGATTGACTGGGAAGTGGCAACCGACTTGCCGAATGCCGCCCGCAAGACCATGATCGTGCTTGGGCTCATCCCAATGGCGGTCATCTATTTTGCCACAGAGGCCCTGCCGATTGGGTTGACAGGGATACTGATGCCGATTCTTGCCTATTTTCTCCATCTCCTTCCCCGCAAGATGATCGGCAAGACATTTGCAGGTGATGCCCCGATGTTCCTGCTCGGTGTGCTTGCCATGGGTGTTGCCGTTGTGGACGTGGGATTTCACAAGCGGCTCGCGAGCTGGCTCCTGGGCTGGACCAAGGGATTCTACGTCCCTATCTTTGTTTTGTGCATTGGCATGGCATGCATTGGCTCGTTTATCTCGGCCCATGCCATGTGCGCGTTTATGACCCCGGTCATGGCAGCGGTCTATTTCGGGGCGGTATCATCCAAGAGCAAAGGCGGAAAGATCGAGCATGATCCGGCCCTTGCCAAGTTTTTGTTATTTACCCTCTGCTACTCCCTTAATGTGGGAGGGATCGGATCACCCGCAGCCGGCGGCCGTAATGTTATCATGATGGGGTTCTGGGAAGAATACAATGTGCCCATGGACTTTTTCACATGGATGAAATATGGATTCCCCATAGTACCGATCCTGGGTCTCATGGTGGGTGTCTATATGTTGTTCTTCTTCAGCAAAAACATCAAGACCAAAGACCTGACTCCAGGGCTTGCAGCCATCAAGGAAGAGACCAAGAAGATGGGCTCGATGTCCTATAAGGAGTATGTAACCGCTGGGATGCTGTTACTGATCCTGCTGTTGTGGATCTTCGCTGGTCTCGGGCTTGGCGGTCCATCGCTCCTGGCCCTTCTGATTCCTGTTGTCTTCAAGACTACTGACTGGAAAAAGATCCTCAGCGGCATATCCTGGGATGCCTGGTTCATGTACTGCGGCGCCCTGACCCTTGGCGCGCTTCTCAAGGAGAGCGGCGCGGCCATGTGGCTTGCCCAGACGTTTCTGGAAATACTCGGAAAAGTCAACATGGACCAGGGTTTTGGCCTGTGGGTCGGTCTTTCCGGTTTTTCCGGTCTGGTGACCAACTTTATGTCTGATGCAGGTACTACCGCGCTTCTGGGTCCGATTGTGATTCCCATGGGTATCATGACCCAACATGCCGGCGAGCCGTGGGCCGTGGGCATGGCCGTGGCCTTTGCCACCTCCTTTGCTCATTTCCTGATCGTGGGTACGCCGAATAACGCCATCGTCTATGGCCTGGGTAAATACCCGGACACCGGCGAAAATATGATTGAACCTATAGATTTTGTGAAATACGGCTTTGGGATCTGGCTCCTTTCCATGGCTGCTATCTGGTTCTTGGGGTTCCTGGTCATGTTTAATATTATAGGATTCCCTCCGGATATCCTTGAAAAGGCCACGGCTGTATTGCAAAGCGGAACTATCCAATAGGTCAATGGACTGTGGATTCGTGATTGGGACTTATGAGAAATGCAACCGAACAGAGACATCGTGTGTCATAAATAGTCGCAGTG
The DNA here is from genome assembly GCA_021159445.1 of Deltaproteobacteria bacterium. Lineage (GTDB taxonomy): Bacteria > Desulfobacterota > Dissulfuribacteria > Dissulfuribacterales > UBA3076 > UBA3076. Next base: position 13,187 of record JAGGRV010000548.1, read on the forward strand.
TATCTGGATAACACCTGCTGACTTAGGAGGAGATATGAAAAGAAAAAAAGTAAAAGACCTGGTCATTTCTCTGAGCAAATACCCGCATATGCAGTATTCAGGTACGCTCAGGGAGGCAATCGCCAAGCTTAATGAGGCATATGAGACCGGTCACCATACGGTCCTGGTTTTTGATGAAGATAAGCTCGTGGGCATGCTCTCCGAGAAGGATATCCTGAAGGGGCTTGATCCCAGGTTTGCACAGCACTATGAAATAGGGATCCCCATGTTCTGGGACCAGTTGCTGGAATCAAAAGAAGGGAGTGAGAAACGGCTCGCCCGGCCTGTCAAGGAATTCTTATTAGATGATACGGGTAAGGTCGATATCGAAAATGCAATTTATACGAGTATCTTAAAGGTATGGGATCGTACAAAGGCCGGGTGGCCATTTCGTACAGTCACTATCGATGCCGAAGACAATATCTTAAAGGCCTCGCATATCATGCTGCATGAGCACGTCTATATCCTGCCGGTTATGGAAGGAGGCAAGCTCATCGGGGTCGTGCGCATGGGCGACCTGTTCCATGAGATCTCTCAATTTGTTCTGGGCCAATAGGCCTAAAGTCGTTTTAAAGGAGGTAATCGGTGAAGAATGGGATATTCGCTTTTATTGTAATTGCGTTATTGACATTCCAGGGTGTTTCGTCAGCGGGTGACATCACCCAGGATCGGCTAAGGGCCCTTGAAGACAGGATTCAGGCCCTTGAGAAGGAGCTTCAGCAGGTCAAGAATGAAGCCCAGCAGGCCAAGGTTGAAGTGCAGCCGGTCGTGAAAGATACATTCCAGGGAAAGAAGGTCACGCCTGTTTATGCCTTTTGGAAAAACGATTTCTATCTGTCGACGCCTGACGAGAATTTCTGGATGAAGATTCGAGGCAATCTGCACGTTGACTACAAATTCTATGGCGGAAATAGCGGCAACCCTACGGAGTTTGATGTCCGTCGTGCCCGTTTTGATTTTCAGGGGATGTGGTACAAGTGCATCTATTTCCGCGTTCAGGAGGAAATGGCAGACTCACCTTATCTCCGCAATGCCTGGGTGGACTATAAGTACCGGGACTGGCTCCACCTCCGTGCAGGCCAGATGAAGCCGCCCTTTAGTACTTCATGGTGGACTACGGATAACAATGTTAACTTCCTTGAGCGTGGGGCGAATACACCTCTGTATCCATACTTTGATCGCGGTGCGTGGCTGTGGGGTGAGACATTTGGTAAGACCTTGACCTGGAATATAGGGGCATTTACTGGTACCGGCCCGGAAAAAGATGAGCAAAGAGGTGATATCGACGATCATAAGGACTATTTTGCTCGACTGTTTTATACCCCTTTCAAGAATCAGGAGGGCTCGGTTCTCCAAGGGCTTCATCTATGTCTTGAGGGAGTGATTGGTAAACAATCAGTCCCGACCAAGAGATTTGAGAAGAAAGGCTTTGGTGCTGCTGTCCGAGATGATAAGTACTGGACATGGCAAGTAGGCGATGATGCTGAAATTGGAAGCAGAAACCGATGGGGGGTTGAACTCCATTACATTGGTGGCCCATTCAGCTTAAGTACTGAGTACCTTGTAACTAAGTGGAATGATATAGATCTTCCAAACGGCGTAAGTGAAGATGGTAAGGTTAGCTCCTGGAGTACATGGGTGAGTTACTTTTTGACCGGCGAGCATAAGAGGGTGGGCAACTTTGGATGGAAGACACCAACGCCTAGAACAAATTTTGATTTTGTTCATTTAAAGGGGACGGGGGCATGGGAAGTCCTGGCCCGTTATACTTACACCGGGACTGATGATAGCCTGTTTGACAGTGGTATCCTGTTGGGTGCAAGCGACGTAAATGAATATACCCTGGGACTCTGCTGGACATGGAATCCTATGGTACGCTGGCAGATGAATTATGTGCACCTGCATGGGAACAGGGACGGGATCAGAACTGGAGATAAGGACAAAATATGGGTCTCTAATGAAGACATGCTTGGGTTGCGCATGATTTTCAAGTTCTAATATTTTTGCACACACCTCCCCCCTCAGCCCTGAGGGGGGAGAAGACTTTGCGTTATTCCCATTACACCCCCTTTTTTCAAAGATAGTTTCTCCACTGGTCCATTGTGAGTGGACTGACACGACAAGTCAAAAGTAGTTTACACTTTTAGTGGTAATATACCTCAAAAAATATGACTTGTGCGATTAG
>JAGGRV010000630.1 GCA_021159445.1 Deltaproteobacteria bacterium
ATACAACAAAAAATCCTGTTAATTTTTGTTCAACTTATTTATCTCCCGTTCCTTATCATTTGCGTACTTCATTTCGTGTAGCGCATAGTTTTTCAGCTTGAAGTGTTTGGATCTTGTTGTTCGTGCCTTCGATGGGACCCGGTGAGATAGAGTAGTCGTAGTACGGCATCTTATGTCGGTGAACTGCCAGGGTCTTGGCAAACTGCTGCAACATGGCAATGGTTGATGCCAGGGTTCTGGCGATCCAATCGCACAAGAACCAGTTTACATTCTCCCTTTCCGGCTGGTTCCACAACTGCCTCAAACCTTCCTTCATATAGTAGGCGGTGACCAAAGGATGATTGATTCGAAGCATCTCTTTTTCTAACACCCTGGAATGAAAAAGTAAAGCAAATGAGGCCAGCACTGAAGCGTGTCATTTTGGCATATAGTACTCCCATTCCCGTCACTATCTGGGGTGTATTTAGCTGGATGTTACACTATTGAAATTTTCACTGAAGATTACCGAAATTTGGTGCAATTTCGCTGAAGCCCAGATTTGAGCATCCCAATAGGACATCTTGTAAGTCCGGAACGCCATGCGCGGCCTACAACACACAATCGGCCCCGGTACATCAATTGGTGATATGTACAATCTGCTCTCTCAGGGCCATGACATGTATTATATTGCAAGGCATTACCACATGGATCTCGCGCTTGTCTGGGCATTACGGCTGGAAGGAAAGACGGATCAGAACAGCGAAGAACCATCTTTTTGCGAGTGAAAAACAAAAAATGGTTTTAAAAGCTGGCATCCGTCTATGTTGAAAAAGTGTAAACTACAAAATGAAGGATGCCTAAAAGCCTGGGAATAAAATTTTTAATTGTACTTTTAAATAGTCTTTTTCCTTGCAATGTTTGGGTAAATGACTTAATAATAGACCATTATATAGGTTGCTGTATAGGTCAAAGGAGGTGTTCACAATGACTATTACACATTCAATTTTGGCAGATGTTAGTGCCGGAATTTCCGAGTTAAAGAAAAACCCGATGGCAGTGGTTCAGCGGGGTGATGGTGCGCCAGTTGTGATTTTGAATCGCAATGAGCCGGTTTTTTATGCAGTTCCTGCGGAAGCCTATGAATTGTTAATGGACAAATTGGAAGATATAGAATTGGCCGCAATTGTCGAGGCACGTAAAAATCAGCCTGAAATCGAGGTAGATATAAATGACCTTTAAGCTGGTTTTTAAGGTGGACGCAAAGAAAGAGTGGGATAGCTTGGATTCAACCGTTCGCTCTATCTTTGCTAAAAAGTTAAAAGAACGAATATGGCAACCCCGCATAAAAAGTGCTCGTCTTGGCGGGATGAAAGATTGCTACAAAATCAAACTGCGGCGGGCCGGATATCGTCTAGTGTATCAGGTACGTGATAAGGAGCTGATTGTATCGGTCATAGCAGTTGGTAAGCGGGAGAGAAACCAGGTTTACAAGGCGGCTATCAAAAAAATTTAGTAAGCGTTCACAGGGCACCGCATCTGCTTTGTTGTCGGGCTACTTGAAGTACAGGGAGTATGTCTGCGTACCCGTACGCCTCGCATCTGCAGCACCCTGTAAACGCTTACAGTTCGGTTGCGGTAAAATGGGCGTTGTAATACCGTGAACGGTTACAAAATTTAACAGTAGAGATATTTGCGTATTTAGCTGAGAAGGCGAAAACGAATCAAATCCCAAGGAAGATTACATGGAAATACTCAATAATATCATCGCCACTGTGACAGAGGATTGTAAAATTCGTGAAGTTCATACCTGTATACACTGGACAGCAGTGGTCAGTAAAAATTGCGGATTGTCTTCTACATTTCAGGATGATTGCATTCCTCATGTGCCGGTCAGAGATGCGGGCGAATTGGCTCAAAAAACCGCGTTAGAAGTGGTAGAATATGCTCGATCAGACAACCTCCTGGAGGCATCGATCGGCATGGCGGCACTGAACTCCTTGATAGAGATCGATGAAGACCGATGTGTTGAACTGAATGCCTTTGAAATACTGGCGGAAAAAGGAAGAGGCAAAAACGTATGCGTTGTGGGCCATTTCCCATTTATTCCCAGGATGCGGAAATTGGCCAATAGACTCTGGGTGATAGAAAAAAAACCCCAGGAAGGGGATCTGTCAGCAAAAGAGGCTGAAAATGTACTGCCTATGGCTGACGTTGTGGCTATTACCGGTACGTCATTTATCAATCATACAGTAGATGAATTATTAAGTTTGTGCAGGAAGAGTTTTGTGGTGATGGTAGGAGCGACCTCGCCTTTGTCACCTGTACTTTTTGACTACGGAGTTGATATGATTGCGGGTTCAAAAGTAGTTGATCCGCAAAAGGCCATTCGTTGCATCAGCGAAGGGGCTACATTTAAACAGATTAGGGGTATAAAGCACCTGATTATGAAAAAATAGAACTGTTCACAGGTTCAGAGGTTTACTGAAAAAAATGAACATCGAACATCGAACGTCCAACATCGAACGTTGAATGGGAAAACCTGAACTACTAAATGATATTTTAGAGAAAACAGAAGAATTAATTAAGTTTTTCGTTACGAGTATCAAAACGGCTGAAAAAAAAGAAATAGCCATTGAATGTTCGGTATTGAATATTCGCTTTTCATTCGATGTTGGACGTTCGACGTTCGATGTTGGACGTTCATCTTTCAATGTAACCTGTGAACGTCTATAAAAAATAAAAAGGAGAAATACAATGGAAGCAAAGGACGTACTGTATCTTGGACTCGGAGCTGCTTTTTTAGCAAAGGACAAGCTCAAGGAACGGATCAAGGAATTGGAGAAACGCGGGGAAATCAATAAGGAAGATGCCAAGAAGTTCATTCAAGACGCTAAGGATCGGGCCAAGAAGGAACAGGAGGCCTTTGACTCGCGTATCCAGGAAAAACTCAAAGAGACCATCCGTGAGATGGACCTGGTCACCAAGGAGGATCTTGAAGAACTGAAAACAATAATCAAAAAGGCCTGATGCTCAAAAACTATGCTCCAGGACGGGTGTGGAAGACGTTTCGTTTTCTCCTCACTGTATTTGTTGTTGTCCGCAAAAAGGAGCACTTCCTTCATATCCGTCCCCTGGGTCCAACCGCGTTCAAGCAGACCATCCTTGACCTGGGCGTTAGTTTTATCAAGCTGGCCCAGGTCCTGGCCACCAGGGCAGACTTCTTTACCGAGGAATATCTGCGGGAGCTTAAGACTATCCATGACGAGGTCGAGCCCATGGACCGGGCCGATTTTGAGGTCATGTACAACCGGGCCTTTGGCTCATCCCGGCCCTTTCGTCATTTTGTCCACAGTCCTATTGCCAGTGCCTCCATAGGCCAGGTGCACAAGGCCGTACTGGATGACGGCACAAAGGTGGCTGTGAAAATACGCCGTCTGAACATTGAAAAGGCAGTCCTTGATGATATAAAAATTATTGGTATTTTCCTCAGAATTTTCCAACCTTTCTTCAGCCGCCTTACAAAGAACTCTTTAGAAGCAGTGCTCAATGAATTCGCCGACATGATCGTCAAAGAAGTGGACCTGTCCATTGAATTGGACAATCTTCGTAAATTCAGGGAGATCTATCAACTGAGCGGCATCCGATTTCCCGATGTATATCCACGCCATTGTAGTTGTGACGCCCTGGTTATGAGTTTTGAGACAGGGATGCGTATTGATGATAAAGAGGGTTTAGCCCGCTCAAATATTCCATTTGCCACTCTTATGGACAGGATGATCTCCTTCTATATGGAACAGATGCTGGTATGCGGCCTTTTTCACGCCGATCCTCATCCCGGCAATTTTTTAGTTGAGGACAACGGTACGCTGATTGTCCTTGACTTTGGAATGGTTAAGCGATTGCCCAACTCCACCCGGGTCGCCATGATTGAGATGATCAAGGCCGCCAATGAACAAGACTTTGAGCTCTTTATTGTCTCATGCAAACGGTTAGGTGTAATCGCAGCTACGGCACGGGAAGACCAAATGCAGGAACTGGCGGAGCGCATGTTTGATATCTTTGGAAATGAAAACTTGAACGCCACGAGCATGCAGAACCTGGCCTTTGATATACTGGACTCTATGAGGGAGTTGCCCTTCAAAGTTCCGCAGGAACTGGTCTATGTCATGCGGGCCAGCTCCCTTGTGGAGGGACTGGGGACCAGCTTCATTGAAAACTTTAACGGCATCAAAGACATCCTGCCTGTTCTGATAAAAAATATTAACAGGGCACTGGGTGCGGAAAACAGGTTATTCCCCACACTCAAAAGCGAGCTCATGTCCTTGCCCCTGACCGTGCGGCGGCTGAAGATAATTATCACACATTTGAGTGAGGACAACCTGCACATTAAGTTGTCTGGGGAGACCCTGGAAATCCTGGGAGAATATGCGCGTGCCTACCTGAAGCCCATAGGCATTGGAGTGGTTCTCATCACAGCGGCATTTTTCGTGCAGGACCTGAGCTTTTCCTATCACCAGGAAATAGCTGTTATTCTTTTTATTCTTGGCGTTTTGCGGGTGCTTATCGCTATAAAATGATGGTTTTTTCTGAGCAGATGCGGTGCTCTGTGAACGCTTACGGAAAATTTTCATCGAGCTCGTGCAGCAGTTCCGGTATGGATCTGTCGGTGGGCAGTACCATTAAATTGTCCTGACCAAGGTCATCTGTTGGTGCGAACAGTTCCTTTTGTTTCAGATAGATCTCCCATCGCCCGTCTGAAACCTGGGTTTCTATTCGGGCCCTTTGGGTCAAGCGTTTCTTTATTTCCTGTTCAGGACAGGTACACAAGATAAAATGGATGTTTGCTTTAGCCTCTCTGGCTAACTCCAAAAGTCTTAATCTCTCTTCCCTGTCCCGATAAGTGGCGTCCAGTATCACTGATTCCCCCTGCATAAGATGTTTGCCGGCAAGGCAGGCCAATGCCCTATATGTTGTTAAAGTCTGTTGTTGGCTGTAAATGCCCTGACCAAAAGGCTCCCAGTGACGCTCATCCGTGGGTATCCCGGCTACGGATTCTTTTCTCACCCTGTCCGAGTTATAGAAAGGAAGTTGATGATTTTTTGCCCAGGCAGATGCAACTGTAGACTTGCCCGTACCGGAAAGACCGAAAAACACATACAGGTCAGGGACGCTGATGCCTCCGGCATAATTCAACGCCAAGCGGAAGTATTTTAAGGCCTGCCGCCCGGCACTTTCTTTTGTTTCACTGTCTATTCCATCGGATGCCCAGGTAAAACAACCTATTTTACCCCTTACATATGCCCTGTAACACTTGTAGAAGTCATTTAACTCAAGAAGCCGAGCATCCCCGATCTGATCAGAAAATGACCTGACAAAATAGTTGGAGAGTGTTGGAAGACCGTGATAATCGAGATCCATAGCCAAGAAGGCCACATCCGAGGCAATGTCTCCGCATCTAAAGCGTTCATTAAACTCAATGCAGTCAAAAACGTAAACAGCGTTATTTATTTTGTCAAAACAGATATTTGCAGAATATAAATCCCCGTGGCCTTCTTTGATTAAGCCTTGTTCTATTCTTGACAGGAACAAAGCTTTATTGCTGTCAATGAAAGACCTGGTGTAATTACAGATATGACTGTATGCGGCTTCTTCAATAAGATTTCCAACAAATGATATAGTCTGATCGAAATTTTCCTCTGTATTTTGACGTATTATGTCTATTGTCCCAAAATTTTTGATTTCCCGTCCTGCGGCTGCTTTTTTGTAAAAGGGCGCCAGTCTATCAACAACCGCATCAATTTCGGCATTGCCTACCATATTTTCAGAAAGGAGGCGAACCATCATGCCTTCTTCAGGCATACGCCGCATAACCACGGCCCACTCCACTGGTTCTCCGGTCCCATTAATTTTTATTTGACCATCATCATTGGTAACAGGCCACACATCCAGGTAAATCTCCGTACACAGCCGGCGGTTTAACCGTAGCTCTTCCAAACAAAAATGGTGCCTCTTTTCCAGTGTTGTAAAATTCAGGAAACCAAAGTCTACAGGCTTTTTAAGTTTATAGACCCTGTCTCCTGCCAGGAATACCCAGGAAATGTGTGTCTGAATCATAAGAACATCATCCACAGGATGTGGATATGATGCCGGATCTAACATTGTTTTCATCCATAAGGGTTTCTTAGACATAGAATTCTCCTGAGCGGCTTTTTCGCCTTTATTATTTTTGGGCCGGAAGTCTGATCTTGATTCCTATGACCTGCGTGATTATGCTAAGTTGAGCGATTAGCTGTTAGCCATTAGCATTTAGCTTTAACCTATTTGGAAAACAGCAACAAATTAACAGCTAACAGCTAATACCTAATTTTGCAATAGCAGAACATCCTGTAATCATTACAGCTAATAGCTAACAGCTAAAGGCTAATTGCTGATTTTAGGTGCTGATTTTAGTTTTATCGAGATATTTTGGTTTTGTCGACCACCATAATAGGAGTCTGTTGAAAATGGCAGAGATTAGAAGCGCTATTGAAATCGCTATGGAAAAGGCGGATCGCCTGGGACGTGCCACCAAGGAAGACTTGGAGGCTGAGAAGTGGCTGGATCATGGCCACCGAATAGTTGCCAGGTATATGCAAGGTGAAATTGAGGATCTTGAAACCGGCTTCAGCGATATTTCCGGAAATGAGCTGCCACTGGTATTAAAGGGAGCCACTGAAATACTGTTAAGGAATATTGTTTTACCCAGGGATAAAGACCAGTGGCCGGGCATAAAAAAGGCCCTGAGTGGTTTTGTGGAACTAAAAGGCAGTGTTGCCAATCAGACTGTTCCCCGCATCGAGCAATTGCTGAAAAGCTATGAGCAGACTCGTGATCAATATCACGAACAGTTAAAAATGCAGATGCAGGACCAACTCGGTGGAATAAAGCAGGCCATTTCACAACAGTATGGTACGGCTATGGCCAACGAGATAGATGTTGATTCATTGCCTGAATTTCAAAAGGAGTGGTCTCGGATATCTTCTGAAATCACTGATCAATTTGAGCAACAATTGATTCCTCTTAAGGAATACCTGGAAGAACTATAGGTTACACCTCACAAATTATACAACATATTCATAAGTTAATAACAAATCTTAAACCAATTTATCTTTATGAATGAGACAAAACTCCGGGAGCTGCTGGAGAAAATAAGGGCGGGCGATCTATCTGTAAACCTGGGAATAGAGGCCCTTAAAAAACTCCCTTTTGAGGATCTGGGCTGGGCCTGTCTTGATCACCATAGACACATCAGAGAGGGGTTTCCTGAGGTCGTTTACGGACCGGGGAAGACATGTGAACAACTAGTAGGCATTGTTTCAAAGCTGATTTCTGTTGGCGGGCCGGTACTTGTGACACGGATATCAGAGGCACAATCAGAGCGTGTTGTCCAGGCAATACCGGAGATAGAATTTCACCCAATACCCAAATCACTGACCTGGTCGGGAAATATTTCCAGGCCCAGGCCGTCAAATAAAGGAACTGTCCTGGTGATTTCAGCCGGTACGGCTGACCTGCCCGTTGCAGAGGAAGCCTGTCTGACCCTGGAGCTTATGGGACATCCTTTTCAACGGATCTATGATGTAGGAGTGGCTGGTATTCACAGATTACTTGATCATCTGGACGAATTACGCCAGGCCAGTGTCATAATAGCTGTGGCGGGGATGGATGGCGTATTGCCGAGCATCCTTGGAGGTATTGTCAGTGTTCCTGTGGTGGCAGTCCCTTCCAGTACGGGCTATGGGGCCAATTTCCAGGGTCTCGCTCCGTTGCTTACCATGCTTAATTCCTGTGCCACAGGGGTTGCGGTAGTAAACATAGACAACGGCTTTGGCGCAGGGGCCTTTGCAGCCATGGTAAATCGAGCTTAAAGCTCTGAGGTTATCCCTTTTTTAATTCAAAATTTAGAATTCAAAATTCAAAATTGTGTCTGAGTAGGGTAGGGTAGGGGTATTACGAATCAGATGGAGGCAGCAGTCCTTTAGCCCGCAGCTTACGCCGTTTTTCCCGTCTTTTACGTCTTCTTTCGATTTCTCTGTGCCTCTCGATCTTTTTGTGCCTGGACATTTGCTCTCCTCATTAAAAATTTAATGCGTCACTCATAAGGGATTGCATGAAATAAGTCAATAGTGTCTCTTGCAAAGTCTCAAAGTTGGAGTATGTAGGCATTGGAGGCGGATTCAGGACTTGCAATGATACTTGCCGTGTCATAAGATATGTTTGTCAACTTCTTCCATTCTCCGGCCCTGAGAAAGGGTATAGGGGATTTACCGTGTAAGATGTTTTTTGAGTGAGGGAATAATGAAAGTCAAAAACTGGATGGCCAAAAACATAATAACCATCAGCCCTCAGGACTCCATCAGTGCAGCTGTAAAGCTAATGCACCAGCATTCCATAAGGCATTTACCTGTTGTAGAAGATGATTCAATGCAAGGGCTGGTTACTGAAAGCAACTTGCGACAATATTTTTTCCCCTCCATGGTCCACGAACTCTCCATTTCAGACGTTATGATAGTGAACCCTATTACCGTGGATCCCAATGCCAGTATTGATTCTGCCGCACAGTTGATCTACAAATACAAAATCGGTGGCTTACCTGTTCTTGAAAAAAGACGATTGATTGGGATACTCACCATTACTGATATACTTGGAGCCTTTATAGAGCTCTTTGGGCTTTTGAAGGAGAGTTCTCGGCTGGATATCATTCTATCTGAAAAAGGCGGGACGCTCGATGATGTGCTTCGACTGATTCGTGAGATGGGTGGAAAGGTAATTAGTGTAGGGGTAGAAGCGCTGACATCCAAAAAAAAGATCTATTATATCAGGCTGGAAAAAGGAGACCTGTCGGCTATTGTCCAGGCACTAGAGGATGAAGACCACAAGGTAGTTTCTATACTGGACTAAAACAGCTACGGAATTTGTAAGCGTTCACGGGGCACCGCATCTGCTTTGTTGTCGGGCACTTGTGAAGTACAGGGAGTACGTCTGCATACCCTCCGCCGCGCATCTGCAGCACCCTGTAAACGCTTACAGTTCGGTGGGTTGTGGTAAAACGGGCATTGTAATCCCGTGAACGGTTACAGGAATTTGAGCATGCCTCACTATCAAGTCAATAAGACTTTTAAAGAAATAAATGAGAAGATCCTATCAGGAAAAGCAGTTGTAGTTACTGCCGAGGAGATGATCGGTATTGTCCGGAAACATGGGGAAGTTGAAGCAGCAAGAAAGGTGGACGTTGTGACTACTGGTACTTTTTCCCCGATGTGTTCTTCAGGGGCTTTTATCAACCTCGGGCCCTGCGTGCCCGGGATAAAGGCCGCTAAAGTATTGCTTAACGGCGTGCCGGCCTATGCTGGTCTTGCTGCACTGGACGTGTATTTAGGGGCTACAGAACCTCGACACGACGACCCTCTCAACAATGTCTATCCTGGTGAGTTTCTCTACGGTGGAGGACATGTAATACAGGATTTAGTGGCTGGTAAGTCAATAAATTTGAAAGCCGAGTCTTATGGGACTCATTGCTATCCAAGCCGGTGCTTAGACAAAAAAGTCACCCTTGCAGATCTGCCCTTTGCTCAGCTCTATAACCCGAGAAATTCGTGCCAAAATTATAATTGCGCAGTAAATGTTACAAAAAAAACCATTTATACATACATGGGCACTTTACGACCAAGTCTTGGCAATGCTAATTACTGCACTTCCGGGCAGTTGAGTCCTTTACTCAATGATACATATTATCAAACTATCGGCACGGGCACACGCATCTTCTTAGGGGGTGGGCTAGGCTATGTGCTTTCTGCCGGGACCCAGCATAATCCTGATACTCCTCGAAATGAAAAAGGCCTGCCGCGCAAACCCGCAGGCACGCTCATGGTGGCCGGCGATCTTAAACAGATGCACCATCGGTGGTTGGTTGGTGTGAGTATCCTTGGTTACGGCTGCTCCCTTGCTGTAGGGCTCGGAATACCAATACCCATTCTTAACGAAGAGATGGCTATGCGAACAGCTATATCAGATGAGGATATTGTAACCCAGGTAGTAGATTACGGTCATGATTATCCCCTGGGAAAAAGCACATGCCTTACGGAAGTCACTTATGCACAATTAAGAAGCGGAACCATAAAGATAGGAGGGAAAGACGTCCCAACTGCCCCTCTGTCCAGCTATGTCAGGGCACGGGAGATCGCGGAGATACTAAAAAAATGGATTAGTGAGGGCCGATTTGTACTTGGAGAGTCCCAGGAACTCTTGCCAACCGAAAACAAAGTTTGATCAACAAATCAAGTAGCTCTGAATTATTGATAGAATACCTGAGTAGCATAAAAGGCGGGGTTGGCATTGCTTTTTCGGGTGGAGTAGACAGTACCTATTTGCTGAGAATAGCGAGGGACGCATGCCTTGGGCAAGTTGTTCCTTTTCTCCTCGTATCACCTTTTCTGTCCAGAAAGGAGCGAACCTGGGCATATAGTATTGCTGATGAAATAGGCATGCCGCTTAGAGAAGTGCCTTGGCATCCTTTTGATTTCCACTGTATCTGGAAAAATGGAAGTGACAGATGCTATTACTGCAAATATGTAATGTATCAGAAATTATGGTCAATCTGTCGAGAATATGGAATTTCGAATCTACTGGACGGGACCCAGTTGGATGATCTCAGCAGTGATAGACCGGGTCTCAAGGCAATACAAGAATTATCAGTAAAAATTCCTTTAGTATATTGTAATCTGAATAAAAACAATATAAGGATATTAAGTACCAGGCTATGTCTACCAACACGGGACCGGCCCAGTCAATCATGCCTTGCGACCAGAGTGGTCACTGGAACTTTTATTACACAAAATTTAGTTGAAAAAATAGAATCTGCCGAAGAGTTGTTAACGGACTTGCAGATGGAGAATGCAAAATTACGTGTGAAAGGAAACAGGGCATATTTAGAAGTTTCGGAAGAGGAAAGGTTAAATGTAGAAGGGCAATGGACGAAAATTAAAGGCTTTTTACAGAACATCGGATTTCACTGTTTATAACTGAGGATCAAAGTATAACTTAAAATAATGTAAATGGAGGGTAACATGAACAAGGGAGAACTGGTAGATCGTATGGCAAAGTCAGCCGGCATTTTCAAAAGTGCTGCGGACAAGGCACTAAATGGATTTATGGAAGCTGTCACTGAGTCACTTAACACAGGAGAGAAGGTGACCCTGGTAGGTTTTGGAACCTTTTCAGTAACTGAGAGAAAAGCACGTACAGGTCGCAACCCGCGCACGGGAAAGCCCATGGAAATTCCTGCCAAGAAAGTTGTTAAATTTAAGCCTGGAACAAAGCTGTCTGAATCAGTAGAATAAGAGGCGCTCAAGCCGAGTACAAATAGTATATGTAATGTCGCAAAGATGACCGTCATTCCAGCGGAAGAGGGAATCCTGAAGCGCCGAAGTAGCCAGAAATACTGGATTCCAACCTTTTACATGACACTATTGTGATCGAGCTAGTATTGCGTTTCATTAAAAAATTGTCATTGCGAGCGTTAGCGAAGCAATCTCTTGACGTAGTTTGTGAGCCTTGTTGAGATTGCTTCGTCGCTTCGCTCCTCGCAATGACAGTGTATAAGCAATCGGCTCATCCCAGGTCTTCTTACTATTGATATTGTAATAACGTACAAAATTCATGGCATTGTGTATTTTTGCCGATTGTAATAATAAATAAGATATAGTGAGTCTCTTGCAAAATTCACGGATTGTGACGGACGAAAAACGGAGTTTTCTGAGAAGCTTTAGGGCTTAATGGGTTGTTGATCAGGAACTTTAGACATGAAAAATTCGAATTCAGCACATAAAGATAAGCTGTTTTCAGGCTCTCGATTATTGCAAAAGGTGAACGAGACAATGAATATTCCAGACCCTGAACGAGTTGCTAGGATACAATTCCTTAAAGAACAGGTCCAAAAAGGCACTTATAAAGTAGATGCTGATAAGGTCGCAGAGAGTATGCTGAAGGATCTTATAAAGGATTTATTATAAACCAAGACAATATTTTTTCTTCCTCAACAAAGATTAAGAATTTCCTAACTCCAACCTGACGATTTTTCCGCAAGCCAAAACTGATTCCGCTGAAAAAACCCAATCTGCGGCGTTGCTTCAATTGAAAAACGCTAGAAGGCGGGAGGCAATTTGTTTTTCTGTTTTTTTGTTAATGTCGCATAAGATATATTATGTAAAATATAAACTGTTCAAGAACTGAATTCATAGCTAATGGGGTATTTTCAAATGTCGTGTTTTACTAGGCGACTGATTTTTTGATTGATGTCTGCTGTGCGCAAGGCCTGTTTTCGAATCTCTTTTAGTGTCGAGTAAGTATTCCCATCTTCTTTCGCATTTAAAAGCAGAATCTCGATCTTTCCGATAATTATCTGTAACGGCTGGTTTAGCTGGTGAGATGCGCGCCCAATAAAATCAAGAATATCAAGAAGCATAGGGATTTTTGAAATTTCTTTTTTAAGATCCATAACCCTGAAACCAGCTAAAATACTTCTAACAATCTGGTCTATTCCAATATCTACAGGCAGTACCTCATCTGCTAGTTCAAACAAGTTCGCGATTCCAGAAACCAAGTTGGAATTTTTGTGAAGGCAGATGATATATGTATCGTGTAACTCTCGATTTGAACGAATCTTTTTGCATGTCTCAAGTCTGGATTCCAAAGAGATATCAGGATCGACAATCAGCACTCCTTTTCTTTGTCCTCTTAAGGCATTAAGGCCCTTTTCTCGGCTACCAGTGAAATGAACTTCGCAATCTTTAAGTGATAAAATAGAAGCCACTACATCCAATTCTTGAGATTTGATGCCCAATATCACAACATGCCTTGTTTTTTCCTTTTTTGGCTCCCTTTTAATTAAGTCAAAGTCAAGTTTCTGAGAGTCTTGGTCTCTAAAGAGGTCTTTTTCAAGGGCGTCAAGCAACTTTGTATGATCCATTATTTCTTGTGGGTCTATACTCAAAACTCCAACTAATAAAGAACAGGGGATATGTAGACGCTCTGCGATTTTTTTTGGAATCAGCCTCTTAAGCCTCAGAGCAGCCGCCTCCCCTCCTGCCTCATATGTTGTCGGCAAGATCGCAGCAAACCTATTTTTAGCTATCCTATATATGGAATCATTGTTTCTCAATATTTCAGAAAGATGGATAGAAACCTCCTCGAAACTGGATCCCTTGGAAGATTCGTCCGCATTTATCCTATCATCTACCTCCACAAGAAGCAGAGTTGTCCGATTTTTCCGCTCTCTAGCCCGGACAAGCTCACGTTTAAGATCTTCAATAAAGCACTCCATGTTTCTCAATCCGGTCTTAGTATCTATCATGGTTTGCCTCCATTAAGAACATTCAAAGTCTTTCAGCTACCAAAACAACGAATCCGGCTTTGGAGTGTAGTCCCCTTATAGGTTTCTCTGTGTGATATTTTTTCAATTTTGGAGATTGGAAAAGAGTGGAAGCCCCACCTACTATTCGAAAATGCGCCTTTTGAATATTTGACAACAGGTCTTCCAAGCAAAAAAATGAGGCGTATTTATAAAGAGGATGTCCTTCCTGCTTCTTTTGTTCATAGAGGTTTCCCCAATTTGAATTCTTGGGTACAAATCCGATCAATAAAAGACCGCCTGTCTTGAGAGTACCCGCTGCTTCCTGTAAGGCCTTAAACGGATTTTCTAAAAAGCAAAGGGAAAAGATGAAAAATATTTGCTCCAAGCTGTTCTTTTTGAATGGTAAAGCCTCGGCCATGGCCTGTATAGAGACCACTCCGCGATTTTTGGCCAGTGCCAACAGCCCTGGAGCCGGGTCTGCACCGTATCGTATACCCAATGCCTGAGAAAAACGCCCGGAACCTGCACCCACCTCCAAAGAAAGGGGAGATATTGAAACGACCTCGTTCAAGGCATTAAGTTCACACTGAAAAAGGGGGTTATCATCATACCAGGAGTCATAGGCCTCTGCGATTTTATCAAAGGCCTTTGAAGCTTGGGGGATAGCCCCTTTATCGAAAAAATTACTCAAGATTCAATGAAATTGATTGGCATTTTTCACGACAAGTCAAAAGTAGTTTACACTTTGTTGATCTTGTATTTTGGCAGTGGAAAATGCCTAAAACTTACATTATATGCATATGTTAAGTTAATAATCTAAGTCATTTTCTTATATGTTCCAAAAGCTCTTCCGCTATACTATCAAATGTCTTGGCACACTCGCTATCAGCATCGAGGGTCATTGGTTTACCTGCATCACCCCCCTCTCTGATCTTCTGGTCCAGTGGGACCTTACCCAATAAGGGGACCTTGAATGCCTTGGCAATTTTTTCTCCTCCTCCACTACCGAATACCTCCAGGATTTGTTCTTCAGATACACCGGGAACACGAAGAAAAGACATATTTTCCACTATCCCAAAGATCGGGATGTCTTGACCTGTGAATAGACCAACACATCGACGCACATCGGCAAGGGCGACCTTCTGCGGAGTAGTGACTATTATGACACCGTCAAGAGAAACTAATTTTGCCATAGTCAGAGGAGCATCTCCTGTACCAGGAGGCAGGTCTATCAATAGATAGTCCAGCTCTCCCCACGCCACATGCCCTAGGAACTCTTTAATAGCCTTGGTTACCAGGGGGCCTCGCCAGACTATCGGCACCCCCTCCCCTGCCAAAGTAGCTGTAGATACAACCTTGAGACCGAATTTTTCAATTGGTAGAAGCATGCCCTTAGAACCTAAGGGCCGCTCGTCGATGCCAAGCATGATGGGAATATCAGGACCATGCATATCAGCATCAAGTATACCTACCTTTAAACCCTTTTTTGAAAGCGCAATTGCCAGATTTACAGTAACAGTGCTCTTACCTACCCCACCCTTTCCGCTGGCAACAGCAATTATGCTCTTTACTTTTTCTATTCCCTGCATTTCAGAAGGCTCTTGTCCTAACAGCTTTGCTTTCTCCTCAGATGTCATGGTAGTGAGGACTACTTTGACCTCACTTACACCCTCTAGGCCGTGCATAGCCTTCTCGATATCATCCCTAATCTGATTCTTCATAGGACAGCCGGCCATAGTAAGGGCCACGGTAACACGGACTGCTGAGCCGGCTATCTCAATATCTTTAATCATCCCAAGCTCTACAAGACCCTTATTGAGGCCTGGGTCCTTAACCTTCTTTAGTACATCCAAAATTTTTTCTTTTGTAACAGTCATTTTGTATTCCTTTTATCTTTAAATTATTTTACAAATAGCAAAAATTACCTTACTGATAATTTAGTACCTTAGGAACGTACAATAAATAACTTGAACAAATTAATGTCTTTTTTGCTGTCTTCTTC
>JAGGRV010000134.1 GCA_021159445.1 Deltaproteobacteria bacterium
TTAGGTGTTAGTAACCTATTTGGAAAACAGCAGCAAATTAACCGCTAACCGCTAACAGCTAATACCTAATTTTGTAATAGCAAAACATCCTGTAATCATTAAACTAATAGCTAACCGCTAAGTACTAAATGGATTTGGGGATTCTGTAAGAAAAATTTATGCGAATAATTGACGCAAACCTGCCACTTTGGTATTGCTGCCGTCAAGGGAGTTGGATGGGGTGTTAAGTGGTAAAATTATTTTCGGAGTAGGTGGCAGTTTTAGCCGGAATCAGCAGCTTCCAAAGACTTAGGTGCTTGAAAGATGAGGAAGTATTTAGAACAACTCCGATATAAAAGAAGGCCTGTTAAACTAAATGCTGAAATTGGAGTTGAGGTTAAAAAAGTGGATACAGCTAAAAAGTATCTTCTTCCAGTCAAGGTCATCAACCTTTCTTTACAAGGATGCTGTTTTATCACTCACACTGTCTTACTTAATGGGAAACATCTATTTTTGGAAGACATTGGGTCTAAAGAGATTGAAATCCAAATTTATTTACCCAAAAATCTAATTAAGACTCTGGCTAAAGTCATTTGGTTTGATTATGCGGAAGAGTACAAAGGATTTAAGGTGGGATTAAGTTTTGAGTTTGTGAAAGATAGCAACCTGAACTTTTTAAAGCAATACCTCTCCTCAAAAGATAGTGCTTGATTACACTGAAAAAAGTCCTTTTTGAGCCGCCGCTTCGAAATAGCTATATAAGTTTCGTATGCGTAACTTATATATTACGAATATATTTATATTATAGCTTTAGATTGACTCTGCAGGATAATCAGATTTAAATACTTTTATTTGACAATTGCACTCAAGCTTTGAATAAATAGGGTAAATATTTCTTTATTGTACTTGCCACTCTTTACATTTTTTCCAATTATTTCGTTCAAAGCATCAAAAGGACTCATTGCGCTCCTGTATGGTCTGTCATCATTTGTCAATGCTTCATAACAGTCGATAATGGCAAGTATCTGAGAGAATTTTGCTAATTGACTTTCAGTTTTGTTGAGTGGATATCCAGTACCATCTGATTTTTCATGGTGTTCAAGAGCACTAAGAGATAAGTGTTTAATATATTCACTGTTAAATTTGCATTCTCTTAAAATATTGTAACCTTTGTAGGTATGGTTTTTAATTTCTTCAAATTCTTCATCAGTCAGTTTTCTTTGGGCATTAAGTATCTCTGGGTTAATTTTCGTTTTGCCAACATCATGTAGTAATCCGCATAAGCCAAGCACCCTTGTTTCATCCTGTGAAAGATTAATATAAGATGCAAAACCCAATGCAAGTGCCATGACACTGATAGAATGCAAGATTGTTGAATAATCTTTGTGTGATATATCTATCAAGTTTTTAACAACATCATGTTCTTTTGAATAGTCGCTGACTAGAATATTTACTGTATCAAAAATACCTTCAAGGCTGCCACTTCTTGGTTCTTCGAAAGTTTCTCTTACAATATTGATAAGAGTTTCCTTGATTTTTTTAGGATTGCTTGATTTAATATCATTTTCTAATATTTTGTTAAATGCTTTTTGTGCTTCTTGAATACCTTTTATCTTGTCTGAGGATTTGATGTATAATACAGATGGATATGTTTTCTCGCTGATACGCATATCATCAATGGTTATCCCTTTTTGTTTGTATAGAATAAATCTATCTTTCCTTCCTTTAATATAGAGAGGTACTTCTCTATAAAAACTCAACTGTGATTTCCTTGCTTGGATGTACTCAGTTCTTTTAGTCACCTTATATAATTATCCTATGTAATCATCAATATCTTAAGTAATAAATTATATCATTTAATACATCACAAATCACTATATGTCAACGTTGACTGAGAACCGCAACTCACGCGATCGCAAGGTGCGCGGACGTTCGAACGTCTTGCCCGCAGTGACAAAAATCTCGCCTTGACATATCCTACAGTACAAACATTTTCGTGCGATAACCCTCTGAACCGCATCGGGAACATTGGGATTTAGAAGGTAATCCTGAACCTCTGAACGTCTATAATAATTCTCATTCCGGCAGCCGCAAATCATCTACATTTTGTATGCTGTTGGCCTCCATGTAGTCCCTGATACCGGCCAGCACGTTCTCTGCGGTGCCTGGCCGTACGAGTGTCGCCGTACCGATTTCAACTGCCTTTGCACCGGCCATCAGGAATTCGAGCGCGTCATCCGGGCTACTGATACCACCGACACCTATTACAGGAATATCCACTGCTCGGACTACCTGCCAGACCATGCGCAGGGCGATGGGTTTGATCGCCGGGCCTGAGAGTCCTCCAAATACGTTTGCCAGGGCCGGACGCCTGGACTTAATATCTATGGCCATACCCAGGAGGGTATTTATGAGAGAAATGGCATCTGCCCCTGCGGATGCAACCTTTCGGGCAACTTTGGTAATATCAGTCACATTTGGTGTGAGCTTTATTATCATAGGAAGGTCCGTGGCCTTTTTAACCGCACGAGTTACATTTGCCGCTGCTTCAGGGTCTGTACCGAATGCAATACCCCCAGCCTTTACATTCGGGCATGAGATGTTCACCTCAATGGCCTTGACGCCTTCTGCCCCGTCGAGCTTTTTTGCTATTTCAGCATATTCTTCAACTGAGTTTCCAAGGATGTTGACAA
The DNA here is from genome assembly GCA_021159445.1 of Deltaproteobacteria bacterium. GTDB lineage: Bacteria > Desulfobacterota > Dissulfuribacteria > Dissulfuribacterales > UBA3076 > UBA3076. Next base: position 2,673 of record JAGGRV010000134.1, read on the forward strand.
TCAAAGATGTCTTTACATTCCTCAGCCAGGGGAGTTTGTCCCCGATGAAAGACTCTATTCCTACATTTTCAAGCCCTATGGAGTTCAAGAGGCCGCACGGGGTCTCCACCAGGCGGGGAGGGGGGTTCCCTGGACTGGGTTTAATTGATATGCCCTTTACTATAATTCCACCTAGCTGGTCCAAATCAAGAAGACCGTCTAATTCCGTCCCATAGCCACAGGTCCCTGAGGCGAGTAAGACCGGGTTTTTGAGTACCAGGGAACCGATTTTGATTGAAAGATTTGGTGATTGAGTGATTGGATTTTTTTGATGGATCACTGGCTGTACTCCCAATTGACTTGATCTGCATCAAATACCGGTCCTTCCCTGCATACGTGCAGAAAGCCCTGGCTATCTGATTTCGGAACGGCACAGCCCAGGCACAGCCCTATGCCGCAAGCCATAGCAGCCTCCAGTGAGACCTGGCAGGGGATATTCTTTTTGCGGGCCATATAATAGACAGCCTTCATCATAGGCCACGGACCACAGGTATAAATCTGCGCCATGCCTGTGATTTCCCGGAGCGTTTGGGCCAACAGGTCTGTTACCATTCCCCTTTGTCCAAGACTTCCGTCCTCGGTTGCAATATGAAAATATCGGGTAAGTCCGGAGAAGTCTTCAATGGTTGGGATTTCCGAAGCATTTCCAGCCCCAATCAAGATGATAAGTTTGCCGGATTGGTTAATCCTCTCTGCCAGAAGGAGCAAAGGGGCAATGCCGAGCCCTCCGCCCACCAGTATGCACTGAGGACGGTCATCAATTAATCTGAAGCCCTGTCCCAGTGGACCCAGCACCCTGACTATCTCTCCGGGGCGCCGCTTCGAAAGCAGGCGGGTGCCTTTGCCGACTTCTTTATAAAGAAAGCTTATCTGACCGTTTGCCCGGGTCTTGTAAATGGACAGGGGGCGGCGAAGCAGAGGGTCACTGCTATTGTTGTATTTAACCTCAAGCATGCAAAACTGGCCAGGGTTGGCTGAATCCAGAATTGCAGGGGCCTTGACCGTAAGCAGGAAAATACCATGGGCAAGTTGTGGCTGTTCTATAATCCTGGCAGGTATGTCGAATCTGGGCATCAGACCTTCCAGATAAGAGAAACGGCTGTTGCGGTAAACAGGATTATGCTTATGGCCCCGTTAAAGGTGAAAAAGGCCATATTCATCCGGGAAAGGTCCTTGGGGTTTACCACCAGCCTTTGCATTACCAGGAGTGCAAAGGTGGCCAGCAGGCCGGAATAATATACCAAGTTGAGATGTGCCAGAAGGCCCACTGAAACAAACGCGATAAAGGCCACTAAATGGAAGAGGCCTGAAATCCAGAAAGCCTTCTTTATTCCCCACCTTGCCGGTATTGAGTGCAGGCCTTGTTTCCTGTCAAAATCATAGTCGAGGCAGCCATATAGAACGTCGAATCCTGCAACCCAGAAAAGTACGCCTATGCTGAGGATCAGTGGAAGGAATTCTACACTTCCTTTTACTGCAATCCATCCGGCCATAGGGGCCAGGCTCAAGGCCAGGCCCAGAAAGAGGTGGCATAGTGAGGTGAACCTTTTGGTATATGAGTAGCTTAGCACAACAGCCAGGAAAACCGGGGAGAGCAGGAATGCCAGTGGATTCAGTTCATAGGCTGCCAGGCAATAAATCCCCGAAGCAACTACTATCATGATCCAGGCATCCCTTGCCTTGACAGTCCCTTTGGGGAGTGCCCTTTCCTTTGTGCGGGGATTTTTTGAGTCAAAGGGGATGTCAACTATACGGTTGAAACCCATTGCAGCCGTCCTGGCTCCAATCATAGCAACAAGAATCCACAGGGAAGTCCACAGGTCAGGTGGCCCTTCAGCAGCCAAAAAGGCCCCCAGGTATGCAAAGGGCAGGGCAAGGATAGTGTGCTCGAATTTTATCATTTCAAGCAGTATCCAAACCTTATTCACCATGCCACCTCTTAAGGCCTTCTACTTCGAGTCCTATGAATTCCGCCAACCTGCCGGCAAAGAATGATGCCATTTCATTAATATCTCCAGGTTGATAGTAGAAGCTGGGCATTGCAGGATATATTACGGCCCCGGCATCTTCTGCCAACAGCATATTTTGTAAGTGGATTCGATTCAAGGGGGTTTCTCTGGGAACCAGGATAAGGGGCCTGCGTTCCTTCAGGAAACAGTCAGCCGCCCTGTGGATCAGGTTTTGGCTGAATCCGTGAGCTATGGATGCCATGGTTCCCATTGTACAAGGGATGATTATCATGGCTTTCCATTTGCTTGAACCACTGGCAGGGGCAGCGGCCAGGTTGTCCGGACTGTAAACTGTGTGTGCCGCCTGGATCAGGGCCTGAAAGCCGTCTTCCTTGATCTCAATCCTGGAGACCTGTTCCCCTGTCCTGGATACGATGAGATGTACCTCCCGGCCCAGGTCTTTTAGGATTTCGATTAATTTAAGGCTGTAGATAGACCCGCTGGCCCCGGTGATTGCAAGAAGGATTGGCTCCTGGCCTTTATCCTTCATCATGTCTTCAGTCCCAGCCTTGGCCATAGCTTGTCAACCTTTTTAATGATTTCGTTCTCCATTGTTATTACATCCGGCCACTGTCTTGTGAACCCTTCTTCCGCCCACTTTCTGGTGCAGTCTATACCCATCTTGCTACCATAAAGGGGGAGGGATGTTGCATGATCAAGGGCATCTACCGGCCCATCCGCAAAGACTATGTCCCTTCTTGGGTCTATATTGTTACCCAGGCGCCACAGTACCTGAGACATGTCCTGTACGTCCACCTCGTTGTCAAAGATAAGGATTATCTTGCAGAACATCATCTGGCCGAGACCCCAGAGGGCATGCATTACTTTGCGGGCATGGCCGGGATAGCGCTTGTCAATGGATATAAAGGCCAGGTTGTGGAATACGCCTTCAAGGGGGAGATTCATGTCCACAATTTCAGGCAAAGTCTTTTTTATCATAGGAAGAAAAAGGCGTTCAGTGGCCTTTGCCATGTAGCAGTCTTCCTGTGGAGGTTGGCCGACAATGGTGGCCGGATAGATAGCGTCTTTTCTGAGGGTCATGCAGGTTACATGAAAGACCGGGTATCGGTCAGCCAGGGAGTAATATCCGGTATGGTCGCCAAAAGGACCCTCTATTCGCCGTTCTTTAGGTTCGACATATCCTTCAAGAACTATCTGAGATGAGGCCGGTACCTCCAGGTCCACAGTAAGGCATTTTACAAGCTCGACCGGCTCTTCTCTTAAAAATCCTGCAAAAATGCATTCGTCTACGTCGTCAGGAAGCGGGGCGGTTGCCGCATAGGTCATGGCCGGGTCAGGCCCTATGGAGACGGCAACTTCCAGGCGCTGTCCCATGTGCTCGGCAACCCTGTAATGATGGGCTCCGCCCTTGTGGGTGTGCCAGTGCATGCCTGTTGTGTTTTTATCAAAGACCTGCATGCGGTACATGCCGACGTTTCTGATTCCTGTCTCCGGATGGCGAGTAAAGACCAGGGGCAATGTTATGAAAGGACCTCCGTCCTCGGGCCAGCAGTGAAGCACCGGAAGGCGGGTCAGATCGACGTCCTCACCTTTGTAGACTATTTTTTGACAGGGGGCCTTGGGGACAGTCCTTGGAAAGGCGTTTTTCAAGCGTTTGAGCTTGGGTATTATTTTCAGTTTTTTTAATAGGGTATCAGGGGCCTCTGATTCGATAAAATCCAGGATTTCATCGCCAAGGGAGTCAAGGTTGGGCACTTCCAAGGCCATGGACATTCGCCTGTAGGACCCAAAGGCATTCATAAGCACAGGCATATCGAATCCCTGGATATTTTCAAAGAGAAGGGCCGGTCCAAACAGTTTACAGACCCTGTCAGTGATCTCTGTTATCTCAAGGACCGGACTAACCGGCTCTTTGATCCTGACAAGTTCTCCATATTTCTCAAGCTTCTTGATAAAATCCTGAAGATCGCAATACGCCATGGCTTCTACCGCCTTTTATTATTATCCAAATTATCCAAAATAACTTGATACTATAGTACATTAGTAATTATTTTTGTAACTTCTCAATAAATCTGGGCAAATCATATTTTGCGACTATCCAGTGACTGTTGCCCGGATTTATTGAGAGGTTACCCTTCTTGACGCTAACAAGCCAGTATGTTAATAAATTTTCGCCTGCGGGGCTGTAGCTCAGATGGGAGAGCGCTTGAATGGCATTCAAGAGGCCGGCGGTTCGATCCCGCCCAGCTCCACCAATTTGAAAAATTACTATAACCGTTCAGAGTTCAAAGGTGAACCTCTGAACGCCTAGAGATTACTATAGGGAGGGCCTTTTCGGGTTTTTCTTAATAAGTAAGGGCTCCTGCTAATGAGAAATTGGCCTTCTTCTGCAGCAGGGGCCTTATTGTTTATAGCCATGGAACTGCGGGAAAATGTCTGACCCTAAACGCAAGAATAGAGACCCGGACCGAGAGCTTAAGCTCCGCGAAGAGGAGATGATACTCAAGGTCACAAAGGAAATAGTAGTAAAATTTATAGAAATGGGAAGGGTTACACCTACTTCCTTTGAAGATGTCTTTGAGCTTGTATACCGGACAGTCGCATCTGCCCAATCAACGCATAGCAGGTAACCATATTTGTAACCGTTCACGGGTTCAAGTGTCGCTCAAGTTTACTGAGTGAGGATTCATTTTTTGTCTTGACAGCCGGGTTCTCTTGTGATAGTTGAATCCACCAAAGTCAGTAATGTAAAACATGGACAAAGGTGAAAAACAGCATCTTGACTTTGGATGTGGAAAGGCATATACACTTGACATCAATAATACTTGAACAATAATTTTTTCTTAATAATGGCGCTGAAACTGAAGTGTGGTTCAGCGATTTTTGTACTATTAATGGTTTGGGATTTATTTGCGAGAGGAGGGCTATTGACATGATGAGCGGTTTTGAGACCATTGTCATGTATCTTGGCATGTCGCTGCTGGTGGTGATTCTCATGCTTGCCGGAGCATACGTCCTTGGGCCTTCTCGTCCCAACGCCAGTAAACACAGTACTTATGAATGTGGTATGCCACTCCTGCATCTTGCCCATACTCGTCGTTATACCGTCAAGTATTTCCTTGTTGCAATACTCTTTTTGGTATTCGATCTGGAAACAGTTTTGATTTTTCCCTTGGCTGTCAGATATCGTGAATTGGCTGCAGTTGGTTGGGGCGCTTTTTTTGAGATATTCATCTTTGTGGCGATCCTATTGGCCGGTCTTATTTATGCCATAAAAAAAGGCGCCATAGAGTGGGATTAAGGAGAGAGTACGTATGGGGGAAATACAGGCATACAATGGCGGTGGATGGATAGCCACCAAGCTGGAGTGGTTGATTAACTGGGGACGGAAAAGATCACCGTGGCCTCTCCCTTTTGGTACTGCCTGTTGCGGTATCGAGATGATGTGCGCTCTGGCCGCAGGCTACGATATGGCAAGATTCGGGGCTGAACGGCCCAGCTTTTCTCCGCGTCAGGCAGACGTGCTGATACAGGCAGGTACCATAAATCTGAAGTTAGCCCCTGTTTTTAAGAAGATATACGACCAGATGGCTGAGCCCAGATGTGTTATTTCCATGGGTGCCTGTGCCAGCAGCGGAGGAGTTTTCAGGACATATGCCACGCTTCAGGGTATTGACAAGCTCGTGCCCGTGGATATTTACATTCCAGGGTGTCCTCCAAGGCCTGAGGCCCTTTTGCAGGCCCTGTTGATGTTTATCGAAAAGACTGAGAAGAGTCAGCCTATTACACATAAGAAGTACTCTGACTTATTGGTGGGTACCTAGCCATGGATCTCAAGAAGAGAGTAGAACAATATCTTGGGCCTGAAGGCCTTGTTGTGGCCATGACTGAATGTCAAGGCGACCTCAGTGCAGAGGTTCCAAAGAAGAATATTCTTGATGTAATGCACCTCCTGCGGGATACACCTGATCTCGGTTTTAATTTTCTGAGTGACGTGTTTGGGGTGGATAATCTCGACTTGAATAAGCCCAAGAAAAAACCTAAGAAAAAAACAGAAGAAGGTGAGGGCGCAGAGGCAGAAGAAGAACCAAAAGAGAAAGGGCCGTCTCCACCCCGCTATGAAGTAGTTTACCTGCTGCTTTGTCTTGAGCGCAATGAGCGCCTGCAGGTAAAGGTGCGCGTGGCGGAGGACGATATGGAGGTGGACAGCCTGTATCCCATATGGAAGGCCTCAGATTGGCCTGAGCGGGAGATATTTGACATGTTTGGCATACGCTTTAAGGGCCATCCCAATCTCAAGAGACTCCTGATGTGGGACGATTTCCCAGCGCATCCGCTCCGCAAGGACTATCCCTTGGAAGGGCAGGGAGAAGAACGTCACCTGGTATACGACGATTAGGAGAAATGAAGGTGAATCAGAATCCCACTTCTCAGACCAGTTACGAGTCAGATAACTATGTAACTATAAATATTGGTCCTTCTCATCCGTCCATGCATGGTACCCTCCGTATAATCACTATGACGGATGGAGAGACTATAGTTAAGGCCGAACCAGATATAGGTTATCTTCACCGGGGCGTGGAGAAGCTGGGGGAGAGTCTTACTTACCATCAATTCATTCCTATTACGGATAGGCTTAACTACTGTTCCGCCATTCCCAACAACGTGTCGTATGAGATGGCCGTGGAGAAGTTGATGGGTGTTGAGGTCCCTGAGAAGGCCCAGCTTATCCGGGTCATCATGATGGAACTTGCCAGGATTGCAGATCACCAGGTCTGTATAGGTATCCTTGGCGTGGACCTTGGGGCCTTTACGCCATTTTTCTATCTTATCATACAGCGTGAAGAGATCTACGAGATATTCGAGTGGTTCAACGGCGCAAGGCTGACCAATACCTTTGGCCGTATCGGCGGAGTGGATGCCGATCTGCCTGATGACTTCGAGGAGAGGTGGGAGGAGCTCAAACCCAATGTGCGGAAGGCCAATGATGAGACTGAAAAGCTCCTTACTCACAACCGCATCTGGATGGACCGTACCATAGGCATCAGTGCCTTTTCTGCAGAGGACGCCCTGAACCGGGGCTTTACAGGTCCCTGCCTGAGGGCATGCGGGGTCAAGAGGGACTTGAGAATAGATGAACCCTACTGCATGTATGACAAATTCAAGTTTGAAGTGCCGGTCGGGAAAAATGGAGACGTATTTGATCGTTACATCGTGCGTATGATCGAGATGGAGGAGTCGCTCAAGATCATTGATCAGGCATACAAGCTTTACAAGGAAATGCCCTCTGATGCCCCTCTGATGGCAAGGGTGCCCAAGGTCATCAAACCCCCGGCAGGTGAAGTATATAGTGCTTTAGAGTCTCCTAACGGGGAGCTGGGCTTCTTTGTAAAGAGCAATGGTTCTGCCAACCCTTATCGAATCAGGATAAGGCCCCCATGTTACATGATGTTTCAGGCCCTTCCCGAGTTGGTTAAGGGGGAAATGGTGGCCGATTTGATAGCGTGTATCAGTAGTCTTAACATCATTGCTGGCGAATTGGACAGGTAAGGAGGCTGATGCCCATGGATGACTGGCTAATCGCAATTATTAAGGTCGTTTGCATCTGGGTATGGGTTTTGCTCATAGCTGTGGTCATGACCTGGGTAGAAAGGCGAGGTGCAGGTTTGATACAGGACAGGCCGGGTCCGAACCGCGCCGGTCCTTGGGGACTGTTCCAGCCCTTAGCAGATGGAATCAAGCTCTTTACCAAGGAAGAGATAATACCCACAAAGGCCCGGAAGATTCTCTATATCCTGGGTCCTTTGCTTTTTTCTCTTCCGGCCTTCTCGGCCTATGCGGTTGTGCCCTTTGGAGACAAGATTATCCTCGGAGGCAAGGAGATAATACTCCAGGTCTCTGATGTAAATATAGGGTTTCTCTTCATATTAGCCATTGGGTCCATGGGAGTGTACGGGGTAATATTGGGCGGTTGGGGCTCCACTAATAAGTATTCGATCCTTGGAGGTCTGAGGTCTACTGCCCAGATGGTTTCATACGAAGTGCCGCTGGGGCTGGCTTTGCTGGCTATTGTGTTCGTGTATGGCACCTTCAGCTTGAGAGATATCTCTCTTGCTCAGCAGGGGACTTTTTTGGGATTTCTCCCAAATTGGGGGATATTCAAACAGCCCTTGGGATTCATCCTGTTCATTGTGGCTGCCTATGCAGAGGCCAACCGTGTGCCGTTTGACTTGCCTGAGGCGGAAAGTGAAATTGTTTCGGGCTACCATACAGAGTACGGCTCGATGCGACTGGGGCTTTATCTCTTTGGGGAGTATGTGAACCTGGTAACGATATCCGGTGTTATCGTCGCCCTTTACTTTGGCTCTTGGCATATGCCATATATTGACTTAGGCGCATATCTCGGGCCCATATCATGGGGAATAGTGTCTTTCTGTATATTTTTCCTAAAGGTATCGTTCTTCCTGTGGATGTTTGTATGGGTCAGGTGGACCTTGCCTCGGTTCAGGTATGATCAGGTTATGGGTCTTGGGTGGAGAGGGCTGATTCCTCTTGCACTGTTTAATATCTTCATTACTGCGCTGTTTATTCAGCTTACGGTCTAGTCGGAGCACATCATGGCCAAACCGGTTATCAAAAAGGAATACACCCTGACTGAACGGATCTATCTGTGGGAGATCCTGAAGGGTATGAAGCTCACATGGGGACATTTCTGGTTTAATTTTAAGGCGTGCTGGAGGCCTGGACCCCATACGATTCCAACATGCTGGCAGTACCCGGAGGATCGCACCAGAGAAATCTCTCCTATCTTTCGCGGTGAACATATGTTGCAAAAGGACGATAAAGGCAGGGAGAAGTGTATTGCGTGTGGGATGTGCGCAAAGATTTGTCCGGCAAAGTGTATTACGATAAAAAAGGGCAAAAGAAAGGAAGGCGAGGAAGATAAGTACGCTGCAAAGACATATCCCGCATCCTTTGAAATAGACCTTTTGCGGTGTATTTTCTGCGGTTTCTGCCAGGAGGTATGTCCTAAGGAAGCCATTGTTCTGGGGCAGAATTTCGAGTTGGCCAGGTATACCAAAGAAGAGTGCATTCTGGATAAACGTAAGCTTCTTTTAAATTATCGTAAGGCCAAGGAAGAGGGTAAACTCAGGCCGCCCAGGAAGCGTGTTCCAGTTGTCCCAGCGCCGCCTAAGCCGGAGAAGGCTGAGGGTGCTGAGGCGAAAGAAGGCAAGGCTGCGGCCGTAGGCAAAGCCAAGAAAAAGTCGGTTGCCAAGAAAAAGGCGGCTGAGAAGGTTGATGTTACAGAGAAGCCTGAAAGCGTTGAGAAGAAAGAGGCCGCGGAGAAGGAAGAATAAATAAGGTGTTGAGAATAACTGTTAGAGGAATTGGGTGATTGATATGGATCTATATTTCTGGGTATTTGCCAGCATGTCAGTTCTGGCCGGGCTATTTACCATAGCCGCAAGGGACGCATTGCCTAGTGCCATGGGACTGCTTACAGTTTTTATTGCTCTTGCCAGCCTGTATCTCCATCTGCATGCCCCATTGCTCGCTATTTTTCAGGTAGCTATTTATGCCGGGGCCATCCTGATCTTGATAGTGTTTGTCATGATGCTTCTAATGGCTCCAGGTGAAAGGTTGTCGGCCATACAGGCCAATGTCTCATATAGGGGCTCTGGTGCCCTACTCGGGTTGTGTCTGATTGGTCTTGTAGCAGTCGGGACAAAGGGCGTGTCTAACATAGTATCTATGAAGGGAGTGCCTGAAGGATTTGGAAACCCATCGATGTTTGGTGATTTGTTTTTCCGGGACTTTTTGCTTCATTTTGAAGTCGTATCCGTACTCTTGCTTGTAGCACTGATTGGCGGGATCTACCTATGCAAGAAGAAACTTTAAGAGAGAGGGCTGAATGGCAACGCTCACACATTATATAGTCTTGTCATCAATACTCTTTGGCTTAGGGGCCATTGGTTTTTGTACCAGGAGAAATGCCTTGATTCTGTTTATGTCTATTGAGCTTATGCTCAACGCAGCAAATTTGCTGCTGGTGGCCTTTTCCAATTTTATGGCCGATATGGCAGGACAGGTTATGGTCCTTTTCATCTTTGCAGTGGCTGCGGCTGAAGTTGCTGTAGGCCTTGCGATACTAATAGGTCTATTCAGGCATGTTCGGGAAGTGGACATAACCAAATTTAATGTCTTGAAATGGTAAAAAAACTATATACAGCCATAGCTGTTTTTTGCTGCGCAATTAGGCCGTTTATTTAGGGAGCTGTTCATGGAAGGTTATCTGTTTCTTATACCACTTATACCTTTTATAGGATTTCTGATTAATGGCCTGTTGGGGCAAAAGATCGGGAGATCCGGTGTTTATTGCATTGGTTGCTCCAGTATAGGCTTGGCCTTTCTATTTTCTGTTTTGGCCGTGTACCAATTGGCATGCAGCCCGGCCGAAGACAGGTTGCTCGTGCAGGTCCTATGGAGTTGGATAACCGTGGGCAATCTTAATATAGATGTTTCCTTGATGATTGATCCACTTTCCGCTGTGATGGTCCTCGTGGTCACCGGCGTGAGTTTTGTTATCCATATATATAGCACAGGTTACATGGCACATGATGAGTCGTACTGGAGGTTCTTTGCTTACCTCAATATGTTCGTCTTTTTCATGATAATGCTGGTCCTGGGTTCCAACTATATAGTGATGTTTGTCGGCTGGGAGGGCGTAGGTCTTGCGTCCTATCTGCTGATCGGTTTTTGGTACAAAGAGAACGTGAATGCAGATGCGGGTAAAAAGGCCTTTATTGTTAACCGGATTGGGGACTTTGGCTTTCTCCTGGGCATGTTCCTGATGTTCATTACTTTTGGCTCCCTGTCTTATTTTGATGTATTCCCAAAGGCGGTTCACATGTATGAGCATGGCTTATTGGCCATGAACTCACCGGTAATGATAGCCATATGCCTCTTGCTTTTCCTGGGAGCAACCGGAAAATCGGCACAGATTCCTTTGTTTGTCTGGCTCCCGGATGCAATGGCCGGTCCGACTCCTGTTTCAGCACTTATCCATGCCGCCACAATGGTGACCGCCGGTGTCTATATGGTGGCAAGGACCAATGTCCTTTACACGCTTGCACCTACTGCGTTACTGGTTATGGTGCTGATGTCCGCGGCCACTGCCTTTATAGCGGCAACGATTGGTATCCTACAAAATGATATCAAGAGGGTTCTTGCATACTCTACTGTGAGTCAGTTGGGATATATGTTTATAGGTGTGAGTGTGGCTGCATACGGGGCAGGGATATTTCATCTCATGACGCACGCCTTTTTCAAGGCCTGTTTGTTCCTTTGCTCCGGCACGGTAATTCATGCCATGAGTGGAGACCAGGATATGAGGAGTATGGGTGGCCTTTGGAAGAAGATACCCATCACATATGTCACTATGCTCTTTGCAACCATAGCGATTTCAGGTATTCCTCCTTTTGCGGGTTTCTTCAGTAAGGACGAGATTTTGTGGAAGGCCTTCACGTTTCCCTATTATCCTGTTGTAGGTAAGATAGTCTGGTTTATCGGCGTTCTTGCCGCTGGTATAACGGCCTTTTATATGTTTAGGCTTATTTTCATGACCTTCCATGGTAAGTTCCGCGGTACTGAAGAACAGGCCTGTCATGTGCATGAATCGCCATTAACAATGACAGGTCCCCTTATGGTCCTTGCTATTGGTGCACTATTCGGGGGCTGGTTAGGCATACCGCATCTGATCGGCAATCTCTTTGGCCATGTCCCCAATGTGCTTGAGAATTTCTTTGAGCCGGTATTTGCTAACTCACATGAAATAATTGGTGCCTACGCTGGTGTGCAACACCATTCCACTGTTCTGGAGTGGGTCCTTATGGTCGGCTCGGTGGCTGTTGCCATTGTGGGTATTTCCCTGGCTTATCATATCTATATACGTCGTGCTGATGTACTTCCGAAAAAGCTTGCCGAGACCTATTCCATATATCATAAGCTTGTCTATAACAAATACTTTGTTGATGAAATATACTACTATATAATTGTCCTTCCGTTCTATTATCTTTCAATGTTTTTCTGGAAGGTGGTGGATGCGTTCTGTATTGATAGCGTGGGAGTGAATGGACAGGCATGGTTGGTACAAAGGGGATCAGGTGCGTTAAGGCTGGTCCAGAATGGTTACGTGCAGACCTACGGGGCGTTTATGCTCCTTGGACTTGTTGTAATGCTCTGGTTTTTCATTGTTTAAAATCGGCTGGATTTTAATTTATGGAACAGGGTCTGAAAAAAGAAATTATGGAGTACAATAAAACAAAAGGATCGAAGGGTAGATT
>JAGGRV010000622.1 GCA_021159445.1 Deltaproteobacteria bacterium
CATATAAACCATAATGTCAATATTGTCTACTGTTAATAAATCTCAATTAATATTAGTGGGTTACGCTCTATATCAAACTGAACCAGTGCCTGGAGATTTGGGCAGGGTGGAAAGCCAATCTCGGCAATTTTGAATAATATGGGCTCATCTCGGCAGGCGCCACCGGTAAGGGGACTATTGAGGCACACGTGGTCTGGATTTAAGAAAGGTCCTCTGACAACAAAAAACTCCGAAAGGCATGAGCAAGAGGTGAAAGAGTCCGCTGATTATGCCATATCAGATAGAACTGCCGGCTAAGTTGGACTCCTTCCAGGACAGGGGCGAACAGCAAGCCATGCTCCAGATCGTCAGTCACGGCACGCCTGGAAATAATGGAGCATCCAAGCCCTGCCTTCACCGCCTGGCGGATTGCTTCGGTACTCCCCATCTCTGCCACAATTTGAAGGTCGCTGAACTGCAAATTTCCTGCAGCCTGCATGGCATGCTCCGTGGCCAAACGCGTGCCCGACCCCTTCTCTCTTAAAACAAAGGGTTCGGACGCAAGATCATCTATAGACGCCTGCCTGCAATCAGCAAGGCGGTGACCCGGTGATACAATTAAGACCATGTCATCGTGCAAGCATGGTTCAAAGCTAAGGCCTTTTTTTTGGACAACAGCCCCTACCATCCCGAGTTCCAGTTCACCATTGGCAACAGCAGCAACGATTGCGGCCGTATCAGATATACGCAATATCACCTTGATATTGGGGCGCTCAGCCTTGAATCGACCGATCACACCCGGAAGAATATACTGCCCAGGAATATTACTGCCTCCAAGGTCCAGGCTGCCCTTTTCTTGCCCTAAAAACATGACAATTTCCCGTTCAGCCTGGAGATTAAGTCTTAATATTTGACGCGCAAAAGGATAAAGAACTTCGCCGGCCTTGGTTGGCGTTACGTCTTTCCCGCTTCGGTCGAACAATCGAACGCCCAAAGTCTCTTCCAGTGCCCGGATGTGACCGCTTACTGTCGGCTGGGTGAGGTACACATCGTGGGCCGCCCGGCTGAAGCTACGGTTTTCCCACACTGCCAAAAAAATCTGGAGCTGACGGATATCCAACATGCGATCAATCACTCCTCACTCACAACTCGCATCTCCCCCGCCCAACATCTTTACCAACGCTGCTATGCGGGAAGTATGCTCCAGGCATTCCATAAGTTCAAAGGCCTTCCAAAGAGTCGGCCCCCTGGTGACAGCTCCATGATGGGCAAGGATCTGGGCAGGTCCTTTATGCAATGCATCCACAACTGCACGGGCCAAAGCCTCGGTGCCGGGCATTTCAAAAGGCACTATGGTCACCTCTCCAAGAAACATCTGGCCCTCAATTAGCAAATGAGGCAATAATTGATTACCTGACAGGCTGAGCGCCAGAGTCCAGGGGGGATGGGTGTGCACTATTGCCGTGGCCCCCGGGTCCTGCCGGTAGATTGCCATGTGCATGACCAGCTCTGAAGAGGGGCGACCCAGCCCCTTAAGGACATGACCTTTAGAGTCCACCTCAACAAGGTCCGCCTCATTCAAAAAGCCCTTGTGCACCCCGCTGGGAGTTATAAGGATGTCCCCTCCGGAAAGTCGGACGCTTACATTTCCATCTGAAGCAGCAATCAAGCCCTTATTATATAATTGCCTGCATACCTTTATCACCTGAGGCCGCAAATCACTATCTTCCTGTGTTGTCAACTACTGAATTCCTGTTTTATGGTCACATCTTTCTTTATTCTATCTAGAGCAGATGCCAATGCCGTAATAACATATTCCCTGCTACTTCCGGCAAGTCCGAGAAGCATAATATCTTCTCCCACGCCCAGTCTTCCCTCTTGTATTTCAGCCTCAGCCGCCATAATGCCATGGAGTTTTCGCGTATCGGCCAGTATCCGGGACAACTTCCCCCAATCCGCTTTTACCTCAATGGATTTAACAGGTCTTCCGTCCCTGCTGGAATTCCGCACAATCCCATTGTGGATCAAGACCATCCCCGCATCGCCGCCTGCTATTCTTTTGAGCTTAGCCACAAATTCAATCAGATCCATAAGCTGTATATTCCCATCCGCTGCAGGTTGCAAGATAGACAAGAAACAATTAACATTAAGATCATTTCCTTTTTTAAATTCAAAATTGTGTCTGAACGGCCTTTTCGTTCAAACACTGAGTAATATGGAGGATTAATAACATGCCCATTCATGAATTTAGGTGTTTGAATTGTGGCTACATATTTGAGCTTCTCATTATGAGCAAAAATGAGATAGACTCAGTTTTGTGCCCCAAATGCGAGAGTTCCAATGTCGGCAAACTCATGAGTGTTGCCAATATTTCTGTAGATAAACGCCCAAATAGTGCTTCCCGGCGTCAACCTCCCGTGGAGCACCACACGTGTGATACCGGCTCATGCGACACAATCGAACTACCGGGATATGAAAGGTAAGGGGACGGGCCCTGATAAAAAAAGCCGAGCTTTTTGCCCGGCCTTATTGTCTGTTCCTTGCACATCACCATCAATCTGCCGCAGCCCGTCTGCGCTCTTTCTCTTCGTAGAATACCTTGCCTGTACCGGCAGGTATGAGGCGTCCCATGATTACGTTTTCTTTCAGCCCTCTCAGGTAATCCACCTTCCCGGCTATAGAGGCTTCGGTCAGGACCTTGGTAGTCTCCTGGAAAGATGCTGCTGAAATAAAGCTATCTGTGCTGAGAGACGCCCTGGTAATACCAAGAAGCATAGGTTCAGCCGAAGCAGGCTCGCCTCCTTCTTCTACCATTATCCGATCATTTTCCTCCTCAAAACGGCGACGCTCAACCTGCTCTCCAAACATGAATGTACTGTCTCCCACACCGGTGATCTTTACCTTGCGTAGCATCTGCCTCACTATCACTTCGATGTGTTTGTCATTAATCTTGACTCCCTGAAGCCTGTAAACCTCTTGAATTTCGCCCACCATGTATCGGGCAAGGTCCTTTATTCCTTTCACTCTGAGATAGTCGTGGGGATCGACGACACCGTCCATCAACGGCTCTCCGGCCCTGATATAGTCTCCTTCATGGACCTTTATATACTTGCCCTTGGGTACCATATACTCCTTTGAGTCACCATACTCCGGAGTAACAATCACCCGCCTCTTGTTTTTGATATCCTTGCCAAAAGAAACCATTCCGTCGATCTCTGTAATGACAGCATACTCCTTAGGCTTTCTTACCTCAAAGAGTTCGGCAATCCTTGGAAGACCCCCTGTAATATCTTTGGTCTTTGTGGTCTCTCTGGGAATTCTGGCTATAGGCTCTCCTGCTGTCATCTTATCTCCCTCATTGACAGTAATGATGGCCCCTATCGGGAGCTGGTAGCGGGCCTCACCTTTGCCCTTGGCTAGCTTCGAGGTACGTCCCCTCTCGTCCTTTATGGAAATCCTGGGCTGGTAATCTGCTGCGCGATACTGTATTACCACCCTGCTTGCCTTTCCGGTGACCGGATCTACCTTCTCCTGTATAGTGATGCCCTCAATGAGATCCCCGAACTTTACCACCCCAGGCACCTCCGTGAGAATCGGTACAGTAAACGGATCCCACTGGGCAAGCTTTTCCCCTGCTTCTATCTCCTGGCCTTCCCCTACTACCAGTTCGGCGCCGTATATTACTGGAAAGCGCTCTCTCTCACGTCCATCCGGGGCCACAATCACTATTTCTCCGTTTCGGTTCAACACTACCTGCCGACCAAACGGATTTTGCACGGTATTCAACCTTTCAAAACGCACTAAACCAGACCCCCTTGAGCGAATTTCAGCCTGCTCCACCTTACCGCTGGCAGTACCACCAATATGAAAGGTCCGCATGGTAAGTTGTGTTCCCGGTTCCCCTATGGACTCTGCGGCTATAATGCCGATTGCCTCCCCCATGGCCACAATGCCGCCACGGGCCAGATCTCTCCCGTAGCACTTGGCGCAGACCCCATAAGGAGACCTGCAAGTGAGCACAGATCGAATCTCAACACTGGGAATACCCGCTTCCTCGATTTTACGGACACCTTCCTCGTCAATCTGCTCACCGGACTTAACAAGGACCTCTCCTGTCACAGGATCAACTATGTCCATCAGGGCTACACGCCCAAGGATACGCTCGCCCAGACGCTGGACAATCTCACCGCCTTCCATAAGGTGCCCAATCTCTATGCCGTCAATGGTTCCGCAATCCTCCTCTGTTATGGTGGCGTCCTGAGCAACATCAACCAGGCGCCGGGTGAGGTAGCCGGAGTTAGCGGTCTTAAGGGCCGTATCAGCCAAACCCTTTCGTGCCCCATGAGTAGACACAAAATACTCCAGCACACTCAAGCCCTCACGAAAATTTGCCTGAATAGGAGTCTCTATGATCTCACCTGACGGTTTAGCCATCAGGCCGCGCATTCCTGCAAGCTGCCTGATTTGGTCCTTACTGCCCCTGGCGCCGGAATCTGCCATAATAAAAATAGGATTGAAACTGGGGGCGGATATCGCCTTTCCGTCAGGCCCACGGTGGTATTCTACTGAAATACCCTCCATCATCTCCTTAGCCACCTCATCAGTAGCCCTGGTCCATATATCAATCACCTTGTTGTACTGTTCTCCGTCAGTAATAAGACCCTCAGAGTACTGGTGCTGAACCCCTGCTACCTCTTCCTGAGCCTTTTCAAGAATTTCCTCCTTACGCACTGGAACCACCATATGGTTTATGCCAACGGAAATCCCGGCCAGAGTGGCGAAACAATATCCCATATCCTTGAGGTGATCCGCCAGAATCACTGTCTTCTTGGCCCCTGCTATGCGGTAGCTCTCATCAATGAGTCTGGCAAGGTCCCTCTTGCGCATGGTCTTATTAATAATTGAAAAGGGCACCTCCTCAGGTAGAATATCCGAGAGAATTACCCTGCCCACAGTGGTCTCTGTCAGCTCGCCTCGAATCCTGGCCCTAATCCTGCCCTGCAGATGGACCGCACCAGCCTCCCACGCAAGTAACACCTCTTCCTTGGAACTAAATACCTTGCCTTCACCCTCTGCATTTAATCTATCCCTGGTCATGTAATATATACCAAGGACTATATCCTGAGTAGCCATGATGATAGGCTCTCCATGGGCAGGAGAAAGCAGGTTGTTGGTCGACATTATGAGCACCCTTGCTTCTGTCTGGGCCTCTACTGACAGGGGGACATGGACTGCCATCTGGTCTCCATCAAAATCGGCATTGTATGCAACACACACCAATGGATGGAGCTGAATGGCCTTACCTTCAATAAGTATGGGCTCAAAGGCCTGAATACCCAAACGGTGTAAGGTAGGAGCACGATTCAGCAAAACAGGATGCTCCCTTACAACTTCATCAAGGGCATCCCATACCTCCGGGGCCTCCTTTTCCACCATCTTCTTTGCGCTCTTGATAGTGGTAACAAGCCCTTTTTCTTCGAGCTTATTGTAAATAAAAGGCTTAAAAAGCTCTATCGCCATCCGCTTTGGCAGACCACACTGGTGAAGCCTGAGTTCCGGACCTACTACAATGACCGAACGTCCAGAGTAATCGACCCTCTTTCCAAGAAGGTTTTGACGAAAACGCCCCTGCTTGCCCTTTAGCATATCCGATAATGATTTCAAAGGACGCTTGTTTGGCCCTGTAACTACCCTGCCCCTCCGGCCATTATCAAAGAGGACATCCACTGCCTCCTGGAGCATCCTTTTTTCATTCCGGATGATGATATCCGGGGCGTCCAGCTCTTTGAGCTTCTTGAGTCGGTTATTTCGATTAATGACCCTGCGATAAAGATCATTGAGGTCCGATGTAGCAAATCGCCCTCCATCCAAGGGGACTAGAGGTCTCAGATCTGGAGGAAGGACCGGTATAACGCTTAGTATCATCCATTCAGGCTGGTTACCTGAATCCCGAAAGGCCTCAACCACCCGCAATCGCTTGCCAAGCTTCTTTCTTTTGGCCTCTGAACGGGTCTTGATCATCTCTCCACGGAGTTCCACGGACAGGGCATCCAGATCAAGACGACTTAACAGCAGATGGATTGCCGCCGCTCCTATATCTACCTGAAACTTGTCACCAAATTGATCCTGATTCTTGTAATAAGCCTCATCTGACATAAGAGTGCCCACAGGAATCTCAGGCATCTCCGAGTCGATCACTATGTGTGACTCGAAGTACAGAACCCTTTCGAGCTCTTTCAAACTCAAATCCAAAAGAGCACCGATTTTGCTGGGAAGGCTCTTTAAGAACCATATATGAGCTACCGGATCTGCCAGGAAAATGTGGGCCATTCGCTCCCGCCGAACTTTTGACTGGATGACCTCAACTCCGCATTTTTCGCAGATGACGCCCCGATGCTTCATGCGCTTGTACTTTCCACACAGGCACTCATAATCCTTTACCGGGCCAAATATCTTGGCACAAAAAAGGCCTTCCCGTTCCGGCTTAAAAGTCCGGTAATTAATGGTCTCCGGTTGCTTTACCTCTCCATTTGACCATCCGAGAATTTTCTCAGGAGAGGCCAGAGAAATCCTGACTGATTTAAAGCTCAAAGGATCTTTTGGCTTTGTAAAAAGGGAAAGAAGATCTTCCATTCAGTAAAACCCCCGTATCACTCCTGCAACTCTATATCCATACATAAACCCTGAAGCTCCTTCACCAAGACATTAAAGGACTCAGGAAGACCTGCCTCAAGAAAATTGTTGCCCTTGACGATCTTTTCATACATCCTGGATCTTCCGACTACATCGTCGGACTTGACTGTCAGGAACTCCTGAAGAGAGTAAGCCGCGCCGTAGGCCTCCATGGCCCACACCTCCATCTCACCCAATCGCTGGCCCCCAAACTGGGCCTTTCCTCCAAGGGGCTGCTGTGTGACCAAGGAATATGGACCGGTAGAGCGGGCATGTATCTTATCATCCACTAAATGGTGAAGTTTCAATACATACATGACCCCGACAGTGACCGGCTCGGCTATAGCCTTTCCCGTATAGCCATCGTAAAGAATCACCTCGCCAAGTTCTGATTGTCCTGATTCTACCAGGAGCTTGCGGATCTGCTCCTCATCTGCTCCGTCAAACACCGGAGTTGCAACCGGTACGCCCTGTTCAAGGCTCAAAGCAAGATTTCGCAACTGTTCGTCATCTATTCCGCTTATCAGCTCGTCTTTCGAATAAATATCGGCCATTCTTTTCTTGATCTTGTCGATCTTATAATCTTTTGCCAACTCAGCCAGTTGTGCCCCAAGATTTTTTGCAGCCCAACCTAGATGGATCTCCAAAAGCTGACCAACATTCATCCGTGAAGGTACGCCCAGTGGATTCAAAACAATATCAACCGGAGTGCCGTCTGCGAAATATGGCATATCCTCTATCGGCACGATAGTAGAAACCACACCTTTGTTGCCATGACGCCCGGCCATCTTGTCGCCTACGGCCAGCTTCCGCTTCATTGCCACGCAGACCCTGACCATCTTAATCACACCAGGCGGAAGATCATCCCCTTTCTTCAGCCGCTCAATTTTACCCTCAAAGTAGTTGGTTATTCGTTGGATTTCACCCTCATACCAGGATAGCACATCACTCGCTACAGGGATCAAGCCCCTGTGACCCTCCAGCATAAGATCTCTCAAACGATGGATAGGTATCTTCCGGAGTATATCACCTGTGATCTCATGCCCGGCCTCAAGATAGACCTTGCCCTTACTATCCATTATTGAAACCGATGCCTTCTGCCCTTTGAGATGACTCTCCAGCTTCTTAAGAGCAGTCCGACGAATTACATTGATCTCGTCCGCCTGATCCTTAAGTACACGCGCTATTTCAAAATCCTCAATAGCCTGAATCCGTTCGTCCTTTTCCACACCTCTGCGGCAAAAAACCTTGGCCTCTGTCACTACACCATGGATTCCCGGTGGCACCCTGAGAGATGTATCCTTTACGTCTCCGGCTTTCTCACCAAAGATGGCCCGCAAAAGCTTCTCCTCGGGAGTGAGTTGGGTCTCTCCCTTTGGTGTAATCTTGCCCACAAGTATGTCTCCAGACTTAACCTCTGCCCCTATACGTATTATTCCGCTATCGTCCAGATCGCTGAGGGCGTCTTCCCCTACATTGGGTATGTCGCGGGTTATCTCCTCCTTACCCAACTTAGTGTCTCTGGCCTCCACCTCAAATTCCTCAATGTGTATCGATGTGTAAACATCCTCTTTGACCAGACGTTCACTCACGACCATTGCATCTTCGAAGTTGTAGCCCCGCCAAGGCATAAAAGCCACTACAACATTCTTGCCTAATGCCAGTTCTCCTTTGTCGGTAGATGGACCATCTACAAGCACATCTCCTTTTTTAAACTTTTGTCCGGGAAACACTATTGGTCTTTGATTAAGTGTTGTTCTCTGATTGGACTTCTGGTACTTGGTGAGCTTATGTATATCGACCTCCACCGGTAGTCCCTTGGACTCATCCTCATCGTAAACCACTACCAAGCGTGTAGCGTCGACGCCTTCTATCCATCCGTCCTTTTTTGCAACTACAGTCACGCCGGAATCCGTTGCCACTATTTTCTCCATTCCAGTACCCACGAGCGGAGCTTCTGAAACCAGCAAAGGAACTGCCTGCCGCTGCATATTGGAACCCATCAAGGCCCGGTTTGCATCATCATTTTCCAAAAAAGGTATAAGACCTGCAGAAACACTGACCAACTGGTTAGGGGCCACGTCTATGGCAGTAATCTCATCTGCCGGGACGATAATGAACTCGCCCATTCTCCTGGCACCAACGTTATCATCAATAATATATCCGTCATCATCAAGACTGACTGTCGCCTGTGCGATAGTCTCCTTTTCATCTTCAGTAGCGGTCATATAGACCACTTTCCCTGTAGTTTTGCGGTCCTTAACCATACTGTAGGGAGTCTCCACAAAACCATACTTGTTTATGCTTCCAAAGGAACTCAAAGAAACTATCAGTCCGATATTTGGACCTTCAGGTGTTTCAATGGGACAAATCCTCCCATAATGAGTAGGATGTACATCTCGCACCTCAAACCCGGCCCTCTCCCTGGACAGACCACCCGGCCCCAAAGCAGATAACCTTCGCTTGTGGGTGATTTCTGCCAGTGCGTTGGTCTGGTCCATGAACTGGGAAAGCTGACTGGAGCAGAAGAACTCCTTGATGACAGAGCTTACAGGCTTAGGATTTACCAAATCATTAGGCATTAACGCCTCAACTTCCTGAAGGGTCATTCTCTCTTTAATAGCCCGCTCCATCCGGACTAGTCCGATCCTGTACTGATTCTCTATAAGCTCACCCACTGACCTGACTCGGCGGTTGCCTAGATGATCTATGTCATCTACCGGCCCCTGCCGATCCTTTAAACGGACCAATTCCCTCACAGTCTCCATTATGTCCTCAGTCGTAAGGACCTTCAGGGAAAGAGGCAAATCCATACCCAGCCTCTGATTGATCTTATAACGGCCTACCTCTGAGAGGTCATAGGTGCTGGGATTAAAAAAAAGGGAATTAAAAAACTTTTCGGCCACCTCGGGTATTGGGGGACTTCCGGGACGAAGCCTCCGGAAAATTTCTATAATGGCCTCTTCCTGATTCTGTGTTGTGTCCAGGAGTAAAGTGTTCCTCACGGAAGAACTTACCTTGATGCCATCGATAAACAAAACCTGCAACTCTGTGATTCCACTCTCTCTCAAAAGCGCCAGATCTTTTTTCGTGACCAAAGAGTTCATGGGAATCAACACCTCTCCGGTTTCAGGATTTACTACATCAAGGGCTGTGATCTTTTCTATTAGACCATCTTCTTCAACAGGTACCATGATGACACCTAATTCCTCAAACTTCTTCAACATGGTCCGAGTGAACTTGCGGTTCTTACGTAAAAGGATATCGCCTGTATCAGGATTCACCACGTCCAGAGTAGCCTTCTGACCTAACATGGTCTCAATATTCACCCTACGATACAGAAATTTGCCATCAATTATATACGTATCCCAGTTATAGAAAATACTTAGCAAATCTTCAGTGCTGTAGCCCATGGCTTTTAGCAACACGGTTACAGGGAACTTCCGCCTGCGATCTATACGAACGTGCAAGATGTCTTTGGGATCAAACTCCAAATCTATCCAGGAACCACGGACAGGGATAATCCTGGCTGAATAAAGCAATTTCCCGCTGGCATGTGTCTTTCCCTTGTCGTGATCAAAAAAGACCCCTGGAGAACGTTGAAGCTGGCTGACCACTACTCTCTCAGTACCATTAATAATAAAGGTACCGGTTCTGGTCATAAGGGGAATAGTGCCAAAATAAATCTGCTGTTCCTTGATATCACGTATACTTTGTACTCCGCTTTCTTTATCTACGTCATAAGAAAGAAGTCGCGCCACCATCTTCACCGGCGACTCATAGGTCGCGCCACGGGAAAGGCATTCTTCCTCAGAGTATTTAGACTCACCTATAGAATATTGAACAAATTCAATAGAAGATGCACCGGTGAAATCCGTTATCGGAAAGACGCTTTGAAATGCTGCCTGAATCCCCACATCCTCTCTGGCTTCCGGAGCCACGTCTTTTTGCAAAAACTTGGCGTAGGAACGCTGCTGCATCTCGATTAAGTTTGGAATATCAATGACTTTTTTTACACTACCAAAGTTCTTTCTCACGGGAAGTGCTTGAATTTTTGTCATAGAGTACTGCCTCGGGGTAGTTTTTTGTCGCACCTTATTGACAATAGGGGGAAATCTGAAATGTATGGGCAGGATTTATCCCCGCCCATACAAGATGATCGAGCGGCAACCGGCATTGGATGCACAATTATTTATGTCGTTGTATATATTTCCTGGTTATTTTATCTCTACCTTTGCGCCGACACTCTCGACCTGTTCCTTTATCTTCTCGGCCTCGTCCTTGGAAACACCTTCTTTAATGGGTTTAGGCGCACTCTCAACCAGATCTTTAGCTTCCTTAAGGCCCAAACTTGTTACGGCCCTGACCTCCTTGATTACCTTGATTTTCTGGTCGCCAAAGTCCACTAGAACAACATCGAACTCTGTCTGTTCCTCAGCAGGGGCACCGCCCCCTTCGCCGGCAACTGCACCGGGAGCCGCTACTGCGACCGGCGCCGCTGCACTTACACCAAACTTATCCTCCAACTCCTTGACTAGCTCGGAGAGTTCAAGCACTGTCATATTAGAAATAAATTCAATTACATCCTCTTTGGAAATAGCCATCTCAGTCTCCTTATTAACTATCTATAATTCCGCTGAAAAATCCAATCTGCGGAGCACAATAAATGTTAAATTTTGAATGTTGAATGTTAAATTAAGGTATATGTTTTTTAAACGCTCTTCCACAATTCAGCATTTAGCATTCACAATTCAGCATTATCTATAAATGGATGCATCTCGGGCTTTTTGAGCGGAATCACTTATTCAATTATTATCATCGTTTTTCTGATCTTCAATTGCCCTTAACGCATAGAGCAGCTTTCGCGGTATACCTGACAGGGCCCTGACAAGACCTGTAGGAACAGCGACAAAAACTGTGAGCAGCTTTGCAAGCAGAACCTCCCGGCTTGGCAGTTCTGACAAGGCCTGGATTTGGGCAATATCAATGAATTTTCCATTCAAAACGCCGCTACGGATCTCAAGGATCTCACTCTCCTTTGCGAACTCCACCATAACCTTGGCCATAGACACTGGATCTTCAGAGGCAAAGGCCACGGCATTAGGGCCTAAAAACTGATCTGAAAGCACTTCTGCCGATGTGCCTTTTATGGCCCTTTTAAAAAGAGTATTTTTTGATACCTTGAACTCGGCACCTGACTCCCTGAGCTTCTTTCGAAGTTCATTGGCACCAGCAACGTCGAGACCTGAAAACCGAGTCATAATTACAGCTTCAGACCTGGAAAACTTATCGTACAGATCCTCAACTATGGTCTCTTTTTCCTTAAGCTTTAAAGCCAAATTTCTCCCCCCTTTCTACCATAGGCAGTTATTTTTTACTGCCAAAGGCAGAGGTCTCACCTATCTAGGTAGGTAGAGCTAAGTGCTGGACCAGCTCTATTAAACACATGAGGCGTACCTACTGTCTCTGACTAATGAGCAGACATAAAAATTTTGAATGCTGAATGTTGGATTGCGAAAAAAATATAATATTATTCCTCAGAGATTCAAAATCCAAACTACTTAAAATATAGTCCGGTACCTTAATTCAACATTCAGCATTCAAAATTCAACATTACTATTTAGGAAGCAGCTACTTTAACTTCAGCAGGATCCACCTTCACTCCTGGTCCCATTGTAGTGGACAGTGCAACGCTCCGCACATAGGCCCCCTTGCTTGTAGAAGGCTTTACACGGAGTAATGTCTCAGCAAGCGATGCGAAATTCTCTTTAATTTTATTGGAACCAAAGGAAACCTTGCCCAAGGGAACATGGACAACCCCACCCTTGTCTACCCGGAAGTCCACCTTTCCTGCCTTTATCTCATTAACCGCCCTGGCAACATCAAAGGTGACGGTTCCAGTCTTGGCATTTGGCATCATACCCCTTGGGCCGAGAATCTTGCCGATCCTACCCACCATTGACATCATATCGGGAGTGGCAACAACTTTATCAAAATCAAGCCAACCCCCTTTTATCTTTTCTATCGCATCCTCGGCCCCAACATAGTCGGCGCCGGCATCTTCAGCCTCTTTGGCTTTTTCACCCTTAGCAATTGCCAGGACCCTTTGAGTGCGTCCAGTACCATGAGGAAGGACAACAGAGCTTCTCACATTCTGGTCTGCCTTCCTGGGATCGACCCCCAGGACTATGGCTAGATCTATGGTCTCATCGAACTTGACATAGTGCGTACTGAGGACCACGTCTATTGCCTCGTCCAAACCGTACCTTCGGCCTGCATCCACTTTGGCCCTTGCGTCCAGATATTTCTTACCATGACTTGCCATGGAATCTTTCTCCCTTAGTCCATACTACACTATGCCTGCTTCGAACCGGCATCGTGTAATATGCCTTTAATCAACAATTTCAACACCCATGCTACGGGCTGTGCCTTCAATGGAACGTACAGCCGCATGCAAATCAACAGCGGTCAGGTCCGGCTCCTTTTTCATGGCGATTTCCTCTACCTGCCTCCTGGTAACTTTGCCGACTTTTTCCCGATTAGGAATTCCTGACCCTTTCTCGATATTTGCCGCCTTCTTAAGCAAGATAGCTGCGGGAGGTGTCTTCATAATAAAGCTGAAGGACCTGTCTGCATATACTGTTATCACAACAGGGATTATCATCCCCATCTGGTCCTGCGTCTTTGCATTAAAGGCCTTAACAAACTCCATTATGTTCACACCGTGCTGCCCCAAAGCGGGTCCCACAGGCGGAGATGGGTTTGCCTGCCCGGCAGGGATCTGGAGCTTAATATATGATAAGACTTTCTTGGCCATAATATTCTCCTTTAACCGGCCTTTTGTACATGTCCGAATTCCAGTTCAACAGGTGTTGACCTTCCAAAAATTGAGACAAGTACCCAGATCTTTCCTTTCTCCGGGTTAACACTATCTACAACACCGTTGAAATTGGCAAAAGGCCCATCTGTCACAGTCACATGATCACCCTTTTCAAAGCTGTACTTGGGTACTGGCGTTAGAGCTCGTTCTTCCATCTGGCGGATTATTTTTTCCGCCTCTTCATCTGAAAGTGGTACCGGATTCTGCAGACCACCGATAAAGCCGGTCACTTTTGGGGTGTCCTGAACCAAGTGCCACGAGTTATCATTTAATGCCATTTTTACCAGGATGTAGCCAGGGAAAATCTTTCTGGAAGAGGTACGCCTTTCTCCTCTTATGATTTCTACTACCTTTTCCATAGGAACAACAATTCCGGAGAAAGACTCCTCCATCCCATACTGCTTAATCCTCTCCTCTATAGAGACCTTGACCTTATTCTCAAACCCGGAATAAGTGTGAACAATGTACCATTTGTGCGCCATTAAAAGTTACTCATTTACAAGCTATAGAAAGTCATGTTGTGACATGGACTAACTTATTTTTTAGTAAACGTTCACGGAACGCTGAAACTGGAAATTGGAAATTTGGCTTTCATGCTTTTGTTTCGTTTCGTCTCTACCAAATTTCTAATTTCTAATTTCTAATTTCAAGCCATTGTTAATAAATAAGGAAGCTGATAAGCTTTGTAAGGGAAATATCCACTATACCAAGGTACGCAGTAAAGAAAAACGTAATTGCCAATACTGCGGTAGTCAGCGCAATTGCTTCCTTCCTGGAAGGCCAAGTAATTTTGTCAAACTCGACACGGACCTCTAGGAGAAAGGACTTAACCTTATCCACCCAACCCATAACACCGCCGCTCAAAGCAGGGCTGGCCTCTACCCGGCCAGAGGCCTGATTGGACGAGTGGCTCTTGGCAGGCTTGACCTTGCTCTGTGTTACAGCCTGTGCTTTTTTTCCACCCTGAGCCTTTCTAACTTTCTTTTTTGTCACTTAAATCTCCCAACTTGCCGGAGTCGATTTATATTTTCTGATAACGGACAATGGCAGGCCAGGAGGGACTCGAACCCCCAACTCCCGGATTTGGAGTCCGGTGCTCTACCATTAGAGCTACTGGCCTACTGAGATCCGACCTTTCCTGTGCCGGCTAAACCACATACAAAATAACGTATCCGCAATTTGCCGGGAAGGCGTCGTGTACATGAAGTTTTGCAAGCAGATCTTAAAACTACTTTATCTCCTTGTGGATCGTATGTCTTCTGTCGAATCGGCAGTACTTTTTAAGCTCAAGCTTATCCGGAGTAGTCCGTTTATTCTTTGTAGTAGTATAATTACGCCGCTTGCAGACCGTACACGCAAGGGTGACTATCTCTCTCATAACCCGCCTCCTACTCCGTGATTTTGGTTACCACGCCGGCCCCGACTGTTCGGCCACCTTCGCGGATCGCAAA
>JAGGRV010000399.1 GCA_021159445.1 Deltaproteobacteria bacterium
CTACTCCTTTTTAATGCTAATGGCTAACCGCTAACGGCTAACCGCACAGATCCAAAAAATTACCTTATAAGTGGCATCCTTCATAGCAAGCCAAAAGCAGTTTACACTTTTAGTGGTAATATACCTCAAAAAATATGACTTATGCGATTAGCTATTAGCCGTTAGGTTTTAGGTTTTAGCTTAACAGTCTGTTTTTATATAAAGTTTTTACCTATTGTCATAGGCTAAAATTCTTCATCAGGAAACAATGAAGAAATTCTGACATGCAGGATACATGAGATCTCGGTTTTCTTCATCACTTTATGGGTCTGAAGAGAAAGGAGATCGACGATGACAGAAAAAGGTGAAGGTAGAAGGCAGATGGGCTATATCATGCGGTGTAACCAGGTACTAACTTTGAAACCACCACTTGCTATACCTCTCTCTTCTGATGGATCTGACAGACGTTTTTTTAAGATTCAGTGGAAAGGCAAGCCCGCTGTGGCAATTGAACCTTCCCCAGGGGATATAGGTATTTCCGAAACCTACAGTTATGTTGCTATTGGGAATCATTTGGCCAGGGCCGGAATTCCGGTTCCGAAAATATATGATTTCAACAAGGATACCGGAATTATTTTAGCGGAGTATCTTGGAGACAGGCATTTGCAGACAGAGATTCTGGTACTGATCTCCCAAAGTAAATGGTCACAGGTCAAAGGGCTTTACCAACAGGCCCTATCTTTGCTGGCAAGGATGCAGGTATGGGGCTGCCGGGGACTCAACCGCGGATGGTGCTATGACTCAGAATATTATGACAGTAAGTTGGCCAAGGAACGAGAGGCCTTTTATTTTTTGCGATCCTTTGTTGAAGACCTCATGGGGTGCAGCAAAACACCAGAGCTTGAAGATGAGCTTACAAGGCTGGCACTTCAAGTAGATTTAATTGACAATAAGGAGTATTTTTTGCACCGGGATTTTCAGTCCCGCAATATTTTGGTCCGGAACGGGGCCTTGAGGATTATTGATTTTCAGGGCGGTCGTCTGGGTCCCTTGGGTTATGACGTTGCTGCCCTGCTCCTGGATCCTTATGTCGCACTGCCGAAGTATATTTGGTCTGAGCTTTTGCAATTCTATCTCGATGAGCTTGATTCTCTGAATATTGCCCTGGATAAGGCTGTGTTTGAAAAGGAGTTTTACCTGCTTGCCCTTCTTCGTACTATGCAGGCATTAGGTGCATATTCATACCTATATCTTAAAAAAGGGAAAGTATTCTTTAAGCCCTATATATTCCCTGCCCTTTCAAATTTAAAGGCACTGCTTGCCCATAAAAACTTTGAAAAATTGGACAATCTGAGGTTGCTGGTAGCAGATCTCCATAATTTAATAAAATGAAAAAAGCGCGCGTTGCTAAAATCATTATCTCAGTTCTTGCGGTTGTTGGGCTCTTTATGTTTCTCACCCCATACGTCTTGAAGTTGGAACAGGTCCGCTCCTGGATAACCAATGAGATAACTCATCGATTGGACAGTACTAACAGTACTATTAACATCAAGGCCATCTCCTGGCAGTGGTTTCCCCTTCCTCGCATAGCACTCACTGACGCCCTGGTTTCCAATAACCAAATAGAGGCAGAGGTCCCGAAGATCATGCTTTTCCCGGACTGGCTGGGCTTTTTTCGTGGCAAGCCTGGAATAAGCCGAGTGGTTCTCGACAATCCTAATCTCCATCTCAGGTCCATGGCTCTGTCTGCTGACAAAGAGCCATGGACACTACCCCCTCTTTCAGCCACACTTGTTATAAAAAATGGTAGCCTTGCTTTAGATCCGGAAGGCGTTTTACCAGGACTGCTCCGCGACACCAATAGCCTTAACTTTTCAAATATAGAGGGCAAGATAGATATAGGAACTGACAGGGTTGATGCATCTCTCACATGCATACCACCTTATGCCAAAAGCCTGGAGACTAAAGGCCATTTTATTCCGTCAAAAAACTCCTACGAGTTAAGGATAGACTGCCAAGATTTCAAACCGCACAAAATCCTCCTTGCTTCCCTGAGCAAGAGCCCAGTTAAGCCCTTAGACTCAGACGTAAACATAAAGGCTGCCATAACAGGAACCGGTCTTGACGATATAAAGGCCTCAGTAAAAGGGGACTTCCCTTGTCTAAAAATCGAGTCACATGACAAAGAAATGCTGTTTTCATGTGGCTATACAGACCTGAGTTTTAAAAAACAGGGGCAGCGATTTAACGTGTTGGTAAATGCGTTGAAGCTTACAGACCCCGGGCTGACTTTATCAGGAGTGATAGAAAGGCGTCAGGCGGTTCTTACTGATGAGGCCCTCTGGCATATCGACCTCAAGGCAAAGGAAGTAGATCTTTCAGAAGTTAGAGAAAAAGTCCTCGCCTTGTTTGGCAGGCACAAGGTGGCCGACCTGGTTTGCAGCATAGTCCTGGGAGGAAAGGCCGGAGCGGCGGCGTTCTACTTTGAGGGACCGGTGTCACGTTTTCGGAAACTAAAGGCCATGACCATCACAGCCGATGTGGATGAAGCGCCGGTACACGTTCCAAATGTGGATCTGGACCTCGAAGAGACACGTGGCCAGATTGAGATTCGAAACGGGATACTGACAGGGCAGAATCTTTCAGCCAGATTGGGAGATTCCCTGGGCACAAATGGCTCTCTTGCATTGGGCCTGGTTGGCAAAGACAAGGTCTTTAAATTGGATATGGACCTGGATGCAGACCTTTCAAAACTTCCGCCTCTTTTACACAGATTGGTGCATCATCAAGGGTTCAGGAATGAGCTGGCCAAATTCAGCAATGTCCGGGGCAAGACCTCAGGGCGTCTTATCCTGGGTGACAGATTAAAAAATATTTCAGTGAGAGTAGATGTGTCGAGCATTGATGGAACGGCAGATTACGAGCGAATCACATGGCCCATCAAAATCGAGAAAGGCCAACTCCAGGTCCTGCCTGACGAAGTGAACTGGAACAATATCCAGGGAGTAGCCGGTCCTCATTCTATTCACGAAACCGGGGGATCAGTCAGATGGAAAGATGAGGTTTTTCTCGACATCAGAAAGCTTAATGCCTCTTTGGACTCAGGTCCCCTTTTCTCCGAGCTAAAGCGCTATCCCGTGCTGCAAGAAATTTTCTCCAAAGTACTACTTTCAATTGATGGTCCTTTGGAAGCAAAGGACGCATGGCTTCAAGGACCTGTGAAGAACCCACGGAAATGGGAATACAGCATAACGGCCGACGCAAAAGGCATTGATTTCCACAGCCCTCTGCTTCCCGGACCTTCCCACATTGAACAGGCCTCTGTACAGGCTGATCAGAAAAGTGTTCGAATATCCAGTTGCAAGATGCGCCTTTCTGACCAACAGATGAATTTAAACGGAGATCTCAAACACAGATATTGGCAAGACTGGCAGGGCCGGCTTGAGCTGAGCGGGACCGCTGGAAAAGGTATTTCCCAATGGGTAAAGGCAAAAGGTTGGATACCCACTCTGTATTTCCCCGGCACACCTTGCACACTGAACCATTTAAAGGTTGCCTGGAACCCCAAAAAGACTGACGTAAAGGGAGAGATCATCTCAGATATAGAAAACAAGAAGGCCATAAAGGTAAAACTGGATATTAGCTCCAGTCCAAAGGAGCTCTCTGTAAAAGACCTTACTATTACTACTCCAGCGGAAAAGGCGAGCCTTTCTCTAAATTTGCTACAGGCTCCCAGGGATAATTTACTGCTGAATTGGGAAGGATACCTGAAAGGAGATACGCTGGACAAAATTCTGGAAGAGAATAAAATATTAACAGGCTATATAAAGGGCTCATGCAACCTGAGTTGTTTTCTTGAAGATCCGAGTTCTGCCCGACTTAAGGGCTCTGTAGAGGCATCTGGACTAAACTGGCACTGGGGAGTTGCAGAGCCGATAGCTGTCAAATATGCCAACCTGGCAGGTCATAACTCATGGACAGACATAGAGGAACTCTCTTTGGAAATAAATGACGAATCAGTAATGTCTAAAGGACGGACCTCATTCTCAAAGCATAATATTGATCTGGACCTGGATCTGAAATCCGATTCCATTTCCTGGGAAAATCTCTCCCGACTCATTGACACATACAAAGGAAAGCATCGTTCCCCCGACCGTGTACTTACTCCCAAATCACCAAATCACCAAATCACCAAATCACCAGATTCCCCCCATTCTCCCCTTTTTCTTACAGGCAGAATTAATTTCGAATTGGATAGGTTTAACTACACAAGCATAAAAGAAACGGCCTTTCCAGATAAAGATCACAAAATCATTGACTATGTCTGGCAACCCCTCACAGGTCAGGTGAAACTCTTACCTCAGGGGAAAACCGCTATTTCTGTATACTCCGGAACAATCTGCGGCCTCAACACCACCGGCACCTGGCGTTCAGGACCCGGCCTAGGCATGGCCAATCTGGTCATTTCTACTGATCACGAAAAAAAGGTGCTTTTCCAGGACGTGCTTTCATGCCTCGGCCATGACCAAGACGTATTAGAGGGTCCTTTTGTCTTGAATGTAAGCCTTGAAGGGGCACCAAAAAATTGGCAAAGGGGCAACGTGGAGCTCCGGTCCGCCAATGGCAGGATAAGACGCATGACACTGCTTTCCAAAATATTCAGCGTTCTTAACGTTATAGACCTTTTTTCCAAAAATGGACTCCCGGATCTCCTTACTGAAGGCTTTCCTTTTTCACAAATGGATATTAAGGGCATCATAAAGGACAACAACTTGATTATTGATTATGCTATAATCAAAGGGAAAGGGTTAAACCTCTTTGGTAGAGGAGAAATTGATCTGGACGACATGGATGCAAACATGACTGTACTGGTAGCCCCATTGAAGACTATAGACACCATTGTCTCAAAGGTACCTTTGCTGGGGAAGGCTATAGGAGGAAAGGACGCTGCCATCATAGCATTTCCGGTAAAAATCAAGGGACACATAAAAGACCCGGAGGTCACGGTCCTTTCACCTGACGCAGTAGGAGGAGCCATGATAGACCTGGTCAAGAATACGCTAATGCTGCCTTTTAATATTTTAAGCCCGATTTTTCCATAAGGATCCAAAGGAGCCACTTGCAAAAAGAAGCACGTTATATCCACGTCTATACCGGGGACGGAAAGGGAAAGACCACTGCCGCTCTTGGGCTGACCCTCCGGGCAGATGGAGCCGGCTGGAGGGTATTGTTCGCCCAGTTTCTGAAACATGGCGAATTTAGTGAAATAAAGGCCCTTAAAAAACTTGGGGAACAAGTCACCATTCGTCAATACGGCTCAGGCAGGTTCCTTAAGGGAAGACCCTCTGAAAAAGAAAAAGAAATGGCACTGGCCGGCCTCAGTGAAATAATGCAGGTCATGGAAGAGGGAAAATATGATCTGATCGTACTTGATGAAATAAACGTAGCTGTTCACTTCGGGCTCATTCCGTTGAAAAGCGTAATGAGCCTTTTGGAAAAACGGCCTCAAGATGTAGAACTTATACTTACCGGGAGATGGGCGTCTAAAGAAATAATGGAGCGAGCCGATCTGGTAACAGAAGTACGAATGATAAAGCATTATTTCAGCAAGGGAGTGCCTGCAAGGGAAGGAATAGAAAAATGAGGGGCGCAAGTATGGTAGTGCTGTGGTAATAGCAATAATCAATGCCTTGCTCCGTATGGCAGTTCAGGATAATTCTCCTTGGAGCCTCTTGTAAAACCTCAGATTTTGGTCTCTGATGAGATGCTAAGGATAGGATTTTATAAACATGAAAACAAAGTTCATTTTTATCACTGGAGGGGTCCTCTCATCTCTGGGGAAAGGCCTGGCAGCAGCTTCCATAGGGGCATTGCTCGAAGCCAGGGGGCTTCGGATCACCATTCAGAAGTTGGACCCATACATAAACGTGGACCCCGGCACCATGAACCCTTTCCAACACGGTGAGGTATTTGTGACAGACGATGGTGCTGAAACAGACCTGGATCTCGGACATTACGAGCGTTACACCCATGCAAATCTGGGACAGAAGCACAACTATACTTCAGGACGCATTTATTATAGTGTTATCACAAAAGAACGAAGGGGAGACTACCTTGGAGGTACGGTCCAGGTCATCCCTCACATAACTGACGAGATCAAACAGGCAATTCTTCAATTAAATAGTGAAGCAGATATAGCTATTATAGAAATAGGAGGCACAGTAGGGGATATTGAAGGCCTGCCGTTTTTGGAGGCTATTAGACAGTTAAGGAGCGACCTGGGTACTGAAAATACCCTTTATGTCCATTTGACCTATGTGCCCTATATCCAGGCAGCAGGTGAACTCAAAACAAAACCAACACAACACGGTGTAAAAGAACTGCTGTCCATAGGTATTCAGCCGGATATCCTGCTCTGCCGTACCCAGATCGATCTTTCACCGGATATTAAGTCCAAGATATCACTATTCTGCAACGTAGAAGAAGACCGGGTTATTGCAGCCAAAGACGTAAAGTGTATCTATGAAGTGCCGATACGATTTCACGAGCAAGGGCTGGACGAACGAATCATCGAATCCCTTAACATGTGGACAAGGGCACCGGTACTTACCCAGTGGAAGGACCTTATTGCCAAGATTAAGGAACCACAGCACAAAGTGCGGATTGCTATGGTCGGTAAGTATGTAAACCTTAGAGAGTCCTACAAAAGCCTGAATGAGGCCATATTCCACGGAGGTATTGCAAATAGCTCCGAAGTCGAAATAGACTTTGTGAACTCAGAGGAAACAAAAGGCGAAGAGCTGGCAAACCGGCTTTCAGAGGCCGATGGGATCTTGGTCCCAGGGGGATTTGGCTCAAGGGGAATACCTGGAAAACTTGAGGCCATTACTTATGCCAGAAAAAATAATGTGCCTTTTTTCGGCATCTGTCTGGGCATGCAGTTGGCAGTTATTGAATTTGCTCGAAACGTAGCCGGGCTGCCTCTGGCTGACAGCACTGAATTTACTCCTACCACACCTGATCCGGTGATCTACCTCATGAAGGAATGGTACGACTATCGTACCAATAAAATACAAAAAAGAGATGAGAGCACTGATAAGGGAGGCACTATGCGCCTTGGCGCATATCCATGCCGGTTGGCCCTGGACAGCAAGGCCTATGCCGCCTATGGAGTCGAGCAGATCTCCGAAAGGCACCGCCACAGGTACGAATTCAACAATTCCTATCGCAAGGCCCTTGAGGACGCTGGAATCAGGTTCGCCGGGCTGAGTCCCAATGGTGAATTGGTGGAAATCATGGAAATACCGCAGCATCCATGGTTCCTTGCCTGTCAGTTCCATCCCGAGTTCAAATCCAGGCCCCTTGATCCCCATCCCCTGTTTGCGTCATTTATACATGCAGCACTTGCAAGAAAACTAAAAACAAGAAAGCTCAAAGCTCAAAGCTCAAAGCAAGAAAGCTAAGACAATGAGCATGAAAGATATTCGGATACAAAATGTGCATATAGCTGGAATCGGCGTTGGTTCAGGACAACCACCTTTACTCATTGCAGGACCCTGCGTGTTGGAAGACATTGAAACCGCCCTTTCCATCGGCGCTTTCATGGCCCAGACTGCCGTGGATTACGGTTTTTCCTATCTATTCAAGGCATCCTTCGACAAGGCAAACCGGACATCCATAAGGTCATACAGAGGACCGGGAATGCTTGAAGGCCTTGAAATGCTTTCTGCCATCAAGAAGGAACTGAATGTACCGGTGATCTCAGATATCCACACTCCGGACCAGGCAGAAGCAGCCGCAACGGTCCTTGACTGTATACAGATACCGGCCTTTCTATGCAGACAAACAGATCTTCTAGTGGCAGCAGCCCGAACCCGTCTTCCAATCAACATTAAAAAGGGGCAATTCATGGCCCCATGGGACATGAGACACACAGTTGCCAAGATAAAAGAGAGTGGAAATGACCAGGTAATCCTCACTGAAAGGGGCACTACTTTTGGCTACAACAACCTGGTGGTTGACATGCGCAGCCTGGCTATAATGAGGGAAATCGGATCTCCTGTGGTCTTTGACGCCACACATAGTGTTCAGCTCCCAGGTGGTGGGGATGGATGCTCATCAGGCCAGAGGGAATTCGTGCCCACTCTTGCCAGGGCTGCAATGGCAGCAGGAGTGGATGGAATCTTCATGGAGGTCCACCCAAATCCGGATAAGGCCCTTTGTGACGGCCCCAACAGTCTCTCCCTTGAGGCTGCGGCAGACCTGCTGGAGGTCCTTTCCAGGATCAGGCAGGCGATAGACTAAATTATGAATGTTGAATGTTGAATGCTGAATTAAGGTATATGTCTTTTAAATCTTCTTCCACAATTCAAAATTTATAATTCATAATTCAACATTGCATTTTCAGATGGCACATATAGATAAAGAACTGCTCATGACAAAGGCCCGCAACATCCGCCTTCTTGCGTTGGATGTCGACGGCGTGCTGACCGACGGAAGTATTATATATACCTCTCAAGGGGAACAGGTACAGAGTTTTCATGTGCATGACGGCCTTGGCCTTAAGCTCCTCGGTCTGGCCGGAATCCATGTAGCTATTCTCAGTTCACGCTCTTCTCGTGCCCTTGCTATCAGGGCCGAGGAATTAGGCATAAAGCTGGTATATCAAGGACTGTCTGACAAAATAGAAGTATATGAGGAGATAAAAGAAAAGCTGGGGATAGAAAATAAAGAAGTTGCTTACATAGGAGATGACTGGGTGGATGTACCTCTTCTTCAGAAAGCGGGTCTTGCCATAGTAGTTGCTGATGCCACACAATCCATGGAAGACTATGCTGATTATGTTACACAACAACCAGGGGGAAGGGGTGCGGTTAGAGAAGTCTGCGAACTGATCCTTAAAAGCCAAAACAGGAGGAGCGAATTCCTGAATCATTACCTTAACCCCTGATAACTTATTTGCTTTTTCCTCTGAACACAAACCAGGCTTGCCATTAATCCCTTCTCTGAATATCCTGCAAAACCGATGGTCAACGCATGAAACTTGAACAACGACATCTATTCTGGATACTTGCCGCCGTCCTTTTTTTGATAGTTCTCTGGAGGCCTTGGCAGCAAAGCAAGAGTACTAATGATCTATGGACCACGGATTTCAAAGAAATGAAGGCTGATTTTACCTTTGAAGGTATTCGTTACACGAAAAACATAGGCGAAAAGACCCAGTGGGTCCTAAAGGCAAATGTAGCCCAACTCTATGAGGACAAAAACATCATGGACCTGGAAAAGATAAGAATAAAGTTTTTCCCTACTGGAGGAGGTCATGTTATTGTTACTGCTGATTCAGGCGTGTACAGAATCGATGATGATGAAATGTCACTAAATGGCGATGTAAAAATACACTCTGAAGATGGCTCTACGCTCTTTTCAGAAACTATGTGCTTCAGTCAGAAAAAAAGACTTATCTGGACCAAGGACAGAGTGCTTATCAAAGGAGACGGACTGGAAATGAAGGGCGAAGGGCTTGAGTACGATCTTCAAAAGGGTAAACTCACGGTAAAGAGACAGACAGCCGTCCTGCCGGAAAATGGCGAGCTGGAACTTTAAGTGAAAGGCAATTCCAGACCTTTAGACGCCTGAGAGGAATTAATAATGAAGTGTCAAAATTTTTTTATATACTTACAGATGTGCCGAGTCGGAAACATAGCTCTGATTATCTGGTTTTGCATCCTTATTTTTATGTATTTTCACTGCTCGATGGCCGTGGCCCAGATAGGCGCCTCAGACACCAGACCTACCGGTCCGGCAGGTGAGGGCAAGCTCCCAATCCATATAGAGAGTGACCTGATGGAGGCTATGGATAAATCCGGTATCGTGGTATTCACCGGGCATGTGAAGGCCACAAGAGGTGATCTTATAATACATTCTGACAAACTTGAGGTCTTTTATGAAAAAAGAAAAAAAGGGGAAGAAACAAAAAAGGCTGTTAAAAAAATCGTGGCCACAGGTCAAGTACGTATAATTCAGGGTGAGCGTGTTGGTACTGGAGAACAGGCTATCTACGACAAACCTGCTGAAAAGATAACTATTACAGGTGCGGCCCAGGTTTTGGAGGGCCCTAATCGGGTGAGTGGAGAACGGATAATCTTTTTTATTAATGAAGACCGAAGTGTAGTTGAAGGAAGCGGTGAAACAAAGGTTGAGGCAGTTGTCTATCCGGCAGAGTAAAAAAACATGAAAAGAAATCCCAAGTTATGACCGTTCAAAGTATATGAGCAAACTGAAGGCAGAGAAACTGGTAAAACGTTTTCGTGGCCGGCTGGCGGTCAATAGCGTAAGCCTTGAGTTATCAGACCATAGCATAGTAGGTCTGTTGGGCCCAAATGGTGCCGGCAAGACCACTATATTCTATATAATCGCCGGTCTCATTAGACCTGACGAAGGGAAAGTTTCGTTTGATGGGGAAGATATAACCAATTTACCTATGCACAAACGGGCTCGTAAAGGCATAACCTATCTACCTCAGGAGCCCTCGGTATTCAGGAAGTTATCAGTTGCTGATAACATCCGCCTTGTACTGGAAACAAGGGGGCTCTCCCGCCAGGAAATAGAAAGCAAGACCCTTAAGCTCTTAGATGACATGGGACTTTCCGTTCTCGCGGATCAACAGGCACAGTCGCTTTCAGGGGGGGAGCGAAGACGGGTGGAAGTTATGCGGGCACTTGCTACCGACCCATCGTTTATTCTACTTGACGAACCCTTTGCAGGTGTTGATCCCCTAGCTGTCTCCGACCTGCAAAAGATAATACAGGACCTAAAGGCAAGGGGAATAGGAGTCTTTATTTCAGACCATAACGTTCGTGAAACCTTGACTGTATGTGATCGGGCCTATATTGTTAATTTAGGAGTTATTAACGAAGAGGGTACTCCGGAACACATTGCCTCAAGCGATCTGGCACGGAGAATATATTTGGGAGAAAACTTTAAACTGTAAGCCGGTTACGGCTTCTCTAATTTTCTATGGCCTTAGAACTTCGCCAACAGCTTAAGCTGACACAGCAGCTGGTAATGACTCCCCAGTTGCAGCAAGCTATTAAACTGCTTCAACTCTCCCAAGTTGAACTAATCGAAACGATTGACCAGGAATTAGAAATTAATCCGGTCTTGGAGGAATCTGAAACGGAAGCTGTTCCATCCTCGAATGATACGGATCGCAGCAATTCTCCACAAGAAGAATCCGACTCGTATGAGACTCAACCTCCAACTCTGGCTTCCTCTGAACTTGAAAAAATTCCATGGGAAGACAATGCAATTCAAGACATAAACTGGAAAGATTTTTGGGATGAAGACAACAGGTCCTCACTTCCTGCATATTCCTTTGAAAAAAAGGAGACCCAAAACTATGAAAATCTCTTCACTCGCACCACGGGCCTGAAAGAACATCTGACGTGGCAACTTCAGATGTCACACTTCAACGATGTAGAACGTAAAAATGCTTGCCTTATTATCGGCAATCTTGACCGAAATGGCTATCTCAAGACTACAATTGAGGAGATAGCTGAAGAAGTGGAATGTGCTCCGCAACAAGTAGAGGATGTGCTAAAAAGAATCCAGCTTTTTGACCCTGTTGGTGTGGCAGCCAGGGATCTTAAAGAATGCTTATTGGTCCAGATGGATCATCTGGGTATCAATGATCCGCTGGTCTGTGAACTGGTAAGTGAGCACCTTAACCATGTTGAGCGGCACAATTATCAAGCTATGGCTAAAGCTACCGGGCAGTCATTGGAGGAAATAGTCCAGGCAATTGAGGTAATAACTAGCCTTGAACCATGTCCCGGGCGACCGTTCAGCAATGAGGAGATCCAATACATCGTTCCCGACATTTATGTTTATAAAGTAGACGATGAGTATATAGTCGCCTTGAATGAGGATGGCTTTCCAAGACTGAGAATAAGTTCTTTTTACCGCAATGCTATTAAAAACGGAAACGCTACTACCTCTGCCAAGGACTTCATCCAGGGCAAACTCAAGTCTGCCCTTTGGCTAATTCGCAGCATCCAACAGCGGCAAAAAACCATCTACAAAGTCACTAAAAGTATTGTAGGATTCCAGGAGGAATTCC
Source organism: Deltaproteobacteria bacterium (assembly GCA_021159445.1). Taxonomy (GTDB): domain Bacteria; phylum Desulfobacterota; class Dissulfuribacteria; order Dissulfuribacterales; family UBA3076; genus UBA3076. The sequence continues at coordinate 12,098 of JAGGRV010000399.1, forward strand.
TGGACAAAGGAATAGCATATCTCAAACCCCTAATACTCAGAAACGTGGCAGATGACATCGAAATGCACGAATCCACCATAAGCAGAGTAACGACAAATAAATATGTCCACACACCACAGGGTATTTTTGAGCTCAAGTTCTTTTTCAGCGCGAGTCTAGGCCGGGACGACGGCTCTGATGTGGCATCCTATAGCGTAAAAGAACAGATTCGTCAGATAATCCAGGCAGAGGATCCACCTCGACCATACAGTGATAAGCAGATTGTGGAAATGTTGGCCAAGGAACATATACGTATTGCAAGACGAACTGTGGCAAAATACAGAGATCTGATGGGTATTCTGCCATCCAGTCGCCGCAAGCGACCTGCAATAAATTGTAATGTAAAAGAAATTTAGCGATTAGCTAAACCCCTTTATTTGGAGGTATTATATGCAAATCAATGTGACATTTAGACGTCTAGACCCTTCAGATGCACTGCGCGAATACGCTGAAAACAGACTCCAAAAACTCAAGAAATATGCTGATGGTCCCATGGATGTAAATGTCGTTTTGTCAGTGGAGAAATTCAGGCAGACAGCAGAGGTTGCGATTTCCGGAGATGGCGTGAGGGCAGCAGCCAAGGAAGAACAGAATGAAATGCGGGCGGCTATAGATCTGGTATCTGACAAAATCTATAAGCAGTTAAAGCGATATAAAGAAAAAATTCGCAGCAAGAGAGGGTCCGGCTCTATATCCGAGCCTGACCTTTCAGATGTCTTACCATCTCCCGAAACAGGAAAAGAGGATTTGGGTATAATCACCACAAAAAAAATGGATGCCAAACCCATGGCTGTTGAGGAAGCTGCTGCTCAGTTCCAGTCACTTAATCAAAACTTCATGATGTTCACCAATGCTGAGACCAACGCAATAAACGTCCTGTACTGGCGTGTGGATGGGACCTTGGGTTTAGTCGAACCGTAATGACCGTGAAGATACTCGATTTTCTTTGCAACAGATGTATTATCCCTGATCTTAATACCAAATCCAAAGAAGAGGCACTGGCCAGCCTGGCTAAAAGGGTGGCAGAGATAGAGCCCGCCCTGGATCAGGATGCAGTATTATCTGTCCTCAAGGAGCGTGAACAACTGGGTAGTACAGGTATTGGGGGTGGAGTAGCAATTCCACACGGGAAAATCCCCGAACTGGGTCATATGCTCATAGTAGTCGGGCGAAGCCCAGTGGGTATCCCTTTTGATGCAATGGACAACCGTCCGGTGCACATTATGTTTCTTTTGCTTGCGCCTGACAACTCTGCAACCCCTTATCTCAAAATATTGGCCCAAGTTTCAAGGCTGTTAAAGACCCAGGAAGTGCACCAACGAATTATGGAAGCGCCGGATGCACGTTCCATTCAAAAAGCAATAGAAGAAATAGAAGAAATAGATGGTCAGGGCTGAGACCCACAGCGCTTTACACAAAGAACGAGAAGTGACTGACAAATCCCTACAAGCCCCGTTTCAAAAAAATGAGCCGGGGGTAATTTCAGCACCTGATGATCCGGTCAAACTGGTTCAAACGGTAGTTATAACCGGCATGTCCGGATCCGGTAAGAGCACTGTGCTCAAAGCCTTTGAAGACATCGGCTATTACTGTGTGGACAATCTTCCGATAGCCCTCTTGCCGGAGTTTCTCTCCCTTACTGAAAATGTTTCCACAATGCCCACCCGTGTAGCCCTTGTGATGGATGTGCGAGAAGAGAGTTTCCTCGATCAATACCAGTCTATCTTTACACAGATTAAAGAAGAAGGATTTCACCTCGAAATCCTGTTTCTCGATGCAAAGGATGAGGTATTAGTGCGAAGATTCAGCCAAACCCGCCGCCGGCACCCATTGAAACCCAGAGGCAATGTCCTTGAAGGAATACATGTTGAGAGGGAACATCTGATGGGGCTGAAGGAATGTGCCGACAAGTTATTTAATACCTCAGACTTCAATGTCCATCAGCTAAGGCAGGGTATTGTCAGACTCTACTCCTCTAGAAAGCGCCTGGATCAACTCGTGATACACATACTGTCATTCGGCTTTAAGTATGGGGTCCCTGCCGATGCCAATCTGGTCCTGGATGTCAGGTTCTTGCCAAATCCATACTTTGAGCCGGAACTGCATCCCCTAAGCGGCTGTGACCAAAAAGTCCGAACCTATGTCTTGGAAAAGGAAGACACTATTGAATTTCTTAAACACGCCGAAGGCCTTTTGAAATTCCTTGTCCCAAAATACAGAAATGAGGGTAAATCTTATCTTGTGATTGCAGTAGGATGCACAGGAGGTCGACACAGGAGTGTTGCCATTGTAGAGCATCTAAAAGAAATATTTACAGGGGCTGATGAGGAGGTTATCGTCACACACAGAGACCTGGAACTGGAGGGATAAATACATGGTAGGTGTGGTTGTGACATCCCACGGCCGTCTTGCTGATGAGCTGTTATTAACGACGGTTTTCATTGTGGGCAAGGCCGAACAGATAGTCGCCCTTTCTATAGATCCGTCAAGGCCTATAGATAAATTACAGTCCGACATCCGCAAGGCTATTAAGGAAGTAAATACAGATGACGGTGTACTGATACTTACAGACATGTTCGGTGGGACTCCGGCCAACATGACCCTTGCCTTCCTGGAGGACAACATGGTTGAGGTCATAACAGGAGTAAATCTTCCCATGTTGATCAAATTATGCCAGTGCAGGAATAAGGATCAGACCCTGCATGAATTGGCAGACGAAGTAGTAGATTATAGTAGAAAAAGCATCAATCAGGCTACTGCAATCCTGAAAAAGTAATCGTAAGCGTTTACAGGGCACCGCATCTGCTTTGTTGTCGGGCACTTGAAGTACAGGAAGTACGTCT
>JAGGRV010000155.1 GCA_021159445.1 Deltaproteobacteria bacterium
GACGGCAAAAAAGACATTAATTTGTTCAAGTTATTTATTGTACGTTCCTAAGCTGATTTAATAACGTATGAATATCAAAAAGGTACGCAATCTGCATGTTTATTCTTGAATAATTTTAGGCGATGGGAATATTGTGAGCTTTTCTCCAAAGTCGACCGGAGGCACAGTAAGTAACCATGAATGTCCATAAGGTAATTGAGCCAAAAGCTGCTTATTCTTCCTTTTTTTTCTTATTGGCCATTTCATTATTGACCAATGCTAACTCTGTTCATGCTAGGAGTATTGGTTATGACGAAAATACAGAGATAGTAGTCAGGGGAACCATAAAACAGTGTGCGGCAAGGCCCTATATGAAACTCCAGTGCTTTACTCTTCAGACCAGAACTCGGATTTTAAAGGTCATCGTTGCTCCGCGATGGTTTGTTAGGCGAATTGAGCTTAAACTCAATGATGGGCTAGACGTGGAAGTGGTGGGATCAAAGTTTTTCGGCAGAGATGGATGCCTTTGCCTATTAGCAAGATCTATAAGATTTCTCTCCTCAGGTAGAAACGTTGTGCTGAGAGACAGGAGCTGCAAGCCTGTCTGGCAGAATTCCTGTCTGAGAGAATCCTCCTGTTTGCGTATTTTTTATCAATCACCGTAGTCGGCCTAATTTTTTCAATACATGTCCTTTTCTGATTCTTATTGTCGTAGCCAAATTCTTTCCAAACGGGACTGTCTTTCTTTTTCAACCCTGAGCTGTCTAAGCAAAAAAATTACTGACAACCTCAGAGGGCTTGAGGAATACCAGACCAGCAGGATTCCACTTATCTATGTTTCTTTCAGGAGCGAAGTGGATACACATCAACTCATCATAGAGAGACTCAATAGTGGACTTGAAGTGGCTGTCCCAAAGACAGATGTCACAAACAGGCGGCTCGAAACTTATCTCTTGAGAGATTGGGGAAAAGACCTCAGACCCGGTGCCTACGGAATATTAGAGCCGGATGTAAAGGTGGCCTCATTAATACAACCATCCCAAATAGACATAGTAGTTGTTCCTGGCAGTGTATTTGACCGCCAATGCGGCCGATATGGTTACGGAGGAGGATACTACGACCGTTTTTTATCTATAGAGGCCCCGCAAGCCCTTCGCATAGGACTTGCTTTCAGCCTTCAGGTCCTTCCGGAAATTCCCCTAAAAACCCATGATCAGGGAATGGACATTATCGTAACAGAAAGTGAAATACTGCGCTGCAATCGCAAAGCAAATCCCTAAAAGCAAACCATCAGGTAACCATTCACGGGATTACAACGCCCGTTTTACCGCAATCCACCGAACTGTAAGCGTTTATAGGGTGCTGCAGATGCGAGGCGGAGGGTATGCAGACGTACTTCCTGTACTTCAAGTGTCCGACAACAAAGCAGATGTGGTGCCCTGTGAACGCTTACACCATCAGGAAGCAAGCGTGCCCCTGCCCAGTTCCCTCAAGGCATTCAGTCCTTCTCTGCTTCCCAAAGCAATAACTATATCACCACCTCTGATAATATAGTCAGGGGGCAAAGTTAATGTCATCTCGCCTGAAGATTGCTGGACCGCGAGTACTGTAATACCTAACTTCTGCCGCAGAGCAGCGTCAACGAGGCTCACACCATCCAGCGAGGATTTGAAACCTATCTCCACCTGCTCAATACTGAGGTCAAAGGCGGATGAATGGACTGCCAGGTCCAGAAACTCTGTCACAGTGGGTTGGAGCACGGCAAGAGCCATACGCCTTGCCCCTATCTCATACGGAGAGATGACTCGATTTGCTCCTGCCTGGATCATCATCTTTTCCGCATTGGCATCATCCGCTCTGGCCACTATTAACAGCCCGGGATTCAGCGATCTGGCTGTAAGAGTGATGTACACGTTATCCGCGTCAGTACCTAATACGCAAATAATGCCTTTTGCCCGTTTAACACCTGCCTGAATCAGGATCTCGTCACGGGTCGCGTTGCCGCTTACATACAAAAAATTATTTGTTTCTATGTTTTTTATAACAGAAGGATCTTTTTCTATTACCACTAAGGGATACTGTCGTTCTTTAAGTACCCTGCATATTGACATTCCAATTCTTCCATAACCACAGATAATAAAGTGTTGTTTCAGTTCGGAAATGGCCTTTTCCATTTTTCTTTTTCCCAGGAGTCCCTTAAGATGTCCCTCAAAAATTGCCCCTGCCAGTACCCCAAAGGCATAGAAAAAAAACCCTACACCCATGGTAATCAGCAAGGCGGTAAATATGCGCCCTGCCGGACTTAAGGGGTGGACCTCATTATACCCGACAGTAGTCAGTGATATGGTTGTCATGTAAACGGCATCAAGGACACCCCAGCCCTCAATGATCATATAACCAGTGACGCCAAGTATCCAGAGGCCAAGGAGAAGTAGAGCTACTGTTAGTAGCCTGCGTTTACCATACATCCTTCCTTACTTTATACGAACTGATCTTGAAAGGACCTTGCTAAAATTCCTTAATCCCAGCCGGTAATCAGAGGGCAGGTGCACATGGATAGCTCTAAACCTGGCATCAGAAAGGGCTTCGAAGTCTCCAACCGCTTGGGCAAACTGGATATGCCAGAGAGAGACACCGAAATCCGGGATCACCGGATAGTCCTTTGCCCTTTTTCGAGTAAAGATCAAAAAAGCAGCAGAACTGGGGCCACCTTTGTGAATCTGGCCTGTAGAATGGAGATACCTCGGGCCATAGCCCATGGTCGTAGCGCATCCCTTCTTCTCTCTCACAAAATATCGCATCTCCCCTATTATTGCTTCCATCTCCGGATCATAAGGCAAATAAGGGAGAAATGCCAAATAGCCCCAGGTCGGCAGGACATGGAATATGTCTCTCAAGGCCCTTGGAAGGCTCTTCATGGACGCGGCCAGCATCTCTGAAGCCCGGAAATGAATTTGACTGTTTGGATCTACCCAGAATTTTATGGGCATCTTGCCTTCAGCGCGATAGACATCGAGGATTGCTCCGGTCTTTTCTTTTGAACGCCTGACATCCGGTTCATCAAAGGCATTAACGTCAAAAAAATGAGAGGCCAGGGCTGTCGCCATCTCCCATAGGAAAAACTGAGCTCCCAGGTCATACAGATCTTCCAGCCATAACTCATAGACAGGAAACTCGGCCTTCCGTAGCTCTGACATAAAACCTTCCAGGGAATTCTCTCCAGGGGTCCCTTTTATCCTCAGGTAAACAAAAATACGTTCTCCACCATAAAATCCAGGAATCCCGGTGGATTCGCCAATAATGGGAACCAGACCTCTGGTCTCTTTACCGGTACTCTCTGCCACAAGCTGCTCCAACCAAATGCCAAAGGACTTGATGGGTGAATCAGTAAGGATGGTCAATTTATCCCTGCTTTGAACCCCGAATTCTCCCAAGAATTCCCCAAGCATACATCCCGGATTTTTATCCAATGGCATATCCGGACCACACTTGCTGACCATCTCCTCGGCCTTTTGAAGAAGCCGGTCAATATCCACCCCCAGCATGGCCGCAGGGACCAGGCCGAAGTAAGATAGTGCTGAATACCTTCCTCCTATGTCAGAAGGATTAAGAAAAATCTTCAAAAAGCCGCGGTCATTTCCCAACTTTTCCAAGGAAGTTCCCGTGTCTGTAATCGCCACAAAATGTGAACCAGGATCAGATACCTCATTCTCCATCAATGGCCAGAAGTAATTAAACAGGGCATTAGGCTCCACTGTAGTACCGGATTTACTGGCCACTAAAAAGAGTGTTGAGTTCCAGCCCCCGCTTCTGGCAACATTCTCCACCTCATCAGGATCGGTTGTATCAAGGACTTTCAATATGGGAAATCCTTCTTGAGACCCGAATACCTGACTTAAAACCAGAGGGCAGAGGCTAGACCCTCCCATGCCAAGAAGCACTATCCGTTTGATGCCTCGCTGTCTCACATCTTGTGCGAAACCTTCTATTTCTCCCTGGGCTTCTCTCATTTTTGGAATAACATCCAGCCAGCCAAGACGATTTGTGATCTGCTTTTGAATCTCTGGGTCCTTGGCCCAAAGAGACGGATCTTTTTCCCAAAAACGAGAAATTACAGCTTTTTTTTCAACATTTGATAGATATGATGGACGATGAAACACCCGCAATCCTCCCATTTTAGGAATTGTCCGCAAATAATTTGAACATCTTGCGCCCGTCTTTGAGCCAACTTTGGCCGATCCTCAATCACAAAATCCTCAACATAACACTGCTATGCCTGCGGTTTTGCTCAATCGGATCGGCCAAATTTAACCCAAATCCAAGCACAATATTGTCCAACTTATTTGCGGACAACTCCTTAGCATTTTTTAGCCAGATAACTGATTGTAGAACTCTAAGTCATATACCCCGGCACTGCAAATAATTTATGCAGCAAAGGCTCACGAAATAGTAGATTTTTCTCTTGTGAGACTTTATAATATATTGTTATGAAAATGTTATCAAAATAGGAGTGAGATATCAAATATGACCGTAATAATTTCCAAAGGCAAGGACCCTCAAAAGGCTAAGCCCTGTTTTATCCATACCCAAGTAAACCCACATCTGGATCGCCGTATCATTTGTCCACATTGCGGAAACGAATGGAACTTTTACCAAATAGCAGAGGAAGTTAAGCTCACTACGCGGTATGTCCAAAACGCCGACGGAAGCTTTACTCCCCTTAGCGATGATTCCAGAATCCTGGGAGAAGTAAAACTTTACTGCGGGGAGTGCCAGGCGGATCTAAGCAAATTCCATAACAGGTTCCTGGAGATGCTTTTTTGAATCCTAGTCGCTCTCCACTTATCCTCACAGACAACCGCTCTTTTAGAACACATCTTTCAGAACTGGGTCCTGGAGACACAGTGGTCGGACTACTGAACATCAAGCCCACAGAACAAGTCCTGTTCCTGGACCTGGTAGAGCGCGGTATCCGGCTATTTCCTCCGGCACTAGCCCAGCAACTTAGCAGGTCAAAGTGCCTACAGGCCATGGTCTATAAAGAGTGGATGGTACCCCATACCTTTGTGGCCAGGGACCGCCACGACATGATCAAACAAACAAATACCTATGGGCGGGAAAAAATCGGACCAGTGATCACAAAACAGAATCGTTTTAATTGCGGCCTTGGTATACACCTGTGGTCGTCAATTGAAGACGCTTATAATCAGGTATGTTTTGGCTCTCTTGACTATCCCTTTGTTGTACAACCTTTTGTAGAGACGGCGATCGACGTGAGGATCGTAATAATAGGAGATTATTCTGAGGCCTATTGGCGGAGCAACCCCCACTCATTTCGCAACAACATGTTCTGCGGCGGAAATAGCGGTGAGCACAAGCTTTTATCTGATCAATGGGACCTCTGCAGGAAGGTAATGGAACGGGGAAAATTTCCCAATGCCCATATAGACCTCATGGTTACCGCGGACGGGACCACTTATCTTGGTGAAATAAACCTTAGAGGAGGCCTAAAAGGAGCCAAAATCTCCGGGCCGGAATATCAAGAGCGAATAAAGGCCATGGAGGATGCCTTCGTTAAGTCCATATCTCGCACATGGTAAGGAACGTACACTCCCGTTCCTAATCACATAAAAGGCCCCATTTTTTCCGGAAAAGGCTGTCAGCCACTACAGCATGAAGATGCGGTTGGAACCTGGCATAATCTCCAATGGATTATCACTTTTCCACTATTGTCTCGTCGATCTTCATGCCAAAATGTCTTCCAGCCTTTTCGACAGCCACAAGCACATCATCTCCCTTTTTCAGGCTGACTATCGAAATTGGTGATCCATCGGGTTTTGTGAGGCGAATGGTCTCCGCATTTTGGAGAATAGTCGATATCACAGTCCCATCGACTTCCGCTTCAACCAGCATAAGGGGCCGCTTTTCTATTTTCAACCTTCCAACAACGGCCTTTGTAGCCTTTCCTTTAAAGTCGACTATAAGGACATCATTTCCAGCCTTGAGATCAGACAGATATTTTGTCTTGCCGTCGCTCACCCGGATGTATGCATGCACAGGACCGGCGTTTACACGAAAGGGACGGGGAGCGACATATGGGTTTTCGATGCTTTCGGAATGTACTAAGAACAGGGCCGCACTGGAGTTCCCAATGAGCATACCTTCTCCCACATGCATTGACGTACAGGTGTCAACGCAGACCCTGTCCCCCATATCAAGGGACCGAGCGCCCAAGATCTTTGCCGTAACCAGGGGAATTCTCTCTCCTGAACTCTTGACTTCGAGGATAATCTTCTTTAGTTCATTTATATCATTTGTCGTAACCAAGATACCATCCACGCCTTTTTCGAGTATGGAAAGAAAGTCCTTTGCCTCGGCCAAAGTTTTTGCCTCTGCGTATAGATTGCCTGTCTGCGCGATAAGGTTTTCCAGCGGTATAATCGTCCAATCAGTTGTCTTCACAATAACTTTTTTGGTCTTTGTGAGTTTTACGATCTCTTTTTCATCTTTGCCGCTCTTGATCTCATATTCGACTATATCCCTGTCATATTTCAGGTCTCCATCTTTGGAGATAGTGCGGATAATACCAAGTTCTTTTACCTTAGCCGTATATTTTTCTGGCACCATAACCGCATCCGCTCCGCTTTCCAGAGCAGTTGTAACAAGCTTTTTGTCCCATGGTACAGCTTTTACCCAGACCTCTTTCATTATCCTTCTCCTCTCAAAAGATCGATGGCCTCGTCAACCGACGCATTTTGATGAATAATCAAGTCAAAGGCCTGCACTATCTTCGTAGGATCCTTGTGCTGGAAGACATTTCTCCCGATAGAAACCCCTGCCCCGCCTACATCAACAGCGTCTTTTACCATGGTCAAAACGTCTCTGTCCGAGTCCATTTTCGGACCGCCCGCGATCACGACAGGGACCGGGCACCCTTCCACAACTTCTCTGAAGGTATCCGGATCGCCTGTATAATTAACCTTTACAATATCAGCGCCCAGTTCAGCGCCCAGCCGCGCTGCATGTTTCACTACAGCAACGTCATGTTCGTTTTTGATCTTCTCTCCTCTCGGATAGACCATGGCAAGCAACGGCATCCCCCACTCCATGGCAGACTCGGAGATAGCGCCAAAATCCCGGAGCATTTCACGTTCCTTGTTGCTCCCTATATTGACATGAATGGATACTCCATCAGCCCCCAGTTTAATGGCCTCTTCCACGCTGCACACCAGACTCTTCCTGTTTGGTCTTTTTGTAAGCGATGTGCTTGCAGAGAGATGTATGATCATCCCGACATCTTTTCCTCCTCCACGATGTCCTGCCCGCACGATACCCTTGTGGATCAGGATAGCATTAGCGCCGCCTGTCGCCACTTTGTCAATCGTGGTCTTCATATCAATCACACCTTCTATAGGCCCTACGCTTACGCCGTGATCCATAGGGACGACTATTGTTCTTCCGGTATTCCGGTTGATAATTCTTTCCATTCTAATCTGTTTGCCTATCATGCCCTCTCCCCCTCAATATACTTTATTCTTTGAGACAATTTCAAAACATTCCCTTAAGGCTTTCACCTACTCAGATATGTGATGACTTACGCCAAATTGGCCAAGCGAATATAAAAAGCTCTCACCTTTTCCATCAGGCTTTTGAGCTGGCCGGGCAATTCCTGTTATCAATTGATTTTGTATCACTACAAGACCGCATATGCTTGCCTCAACGGGCTGCATCATTGATTTAAGGATGTATTTCCCGTCTTCCCACCCGAGAAGCATAAGCCAGTCCCCTGCCAGCGTGCTTTCCTCGTCGGGCACTCCGGGAAACAACAGTTCCGGCAGACCGTTTCCATCCACGTCAGCAGAAATAAACCATTTTGGAAACCCACCTTCCGGTAACTGTGGGGAAACCCGATTTGAGGAAGACCAAAGCAATTGCTCCATCTCATAGACGCAAAGTTTGCCATCATAGTCAATTATACAAATTTCCGGCAGGCCATTTCCATTCAGGTCTGACCAGTTTGACCTGATCACAGAAAAATTCTTTGGGCTTGCTATGCGGTGCATGTACTTAAGGCCCTCATGACCGGGTTCCACAAGATAGACCTTTGGCCCAAACATAACATCAACATCGAAACTCTGCCCCAAGAGTGACTCCTTTAAACCGTCTCCGTCCCTATCTACAAAGGCAAGCCACAAATTAATATCATTCTCTATCAGGTTAATCGTAACATCCTGATAACTTAGCAACATTGAGCGCATTCCTGCTCCATCCAGCAGGGCATTTAACACTATCCATCCATGAGTTTTTGCTGCGGAAAAACCAACCAGACGTCCAGGCCCGCAGAACCGGTAAGAGGCAGACTCTCCAGGGCTTCCATAATGGCCAACATATAGACCTGATGGCAAAAGATAAACTATCTCAGGCTCATTGTCTCCATTGAGGTCAAGGATATCAACCTGAATCGCGCTTTCCGGAAGACGTCCTACAAGACGCGCATTGCCCAAATCAAAGGACTTAAGGTATGTCCTGAATTTTTGGTTCCCGGTGTCGTACCGATGTTCTACCTGATCTACTTCTTCAAAGATGTCCGTGCTGTACTTCTGTCTTCCAGCGCCTTTTGCTCTAAAAACAGGATACTCATGTAGGAGGGCCGAATTAGGGCCATAGACCTTCAACCCATCCTGCTCTAAAGCAAAGAGCAAAACAATACCCAATGTCTTCATTGACTGAGGATCCAGCACATCGGAAGGGACATCAGAGGGATCCAACCAAATAAGATCCGGAAAGGCATGTTCTAAGTCCTGGCAAAACTCGTGGGCCGAGCTGAGATCTGATCTGGCTACAAAGGCCGCCGCCATGTCACTGTATCGCATTGCCGGTTGTCCGATACTCAGGGGTCCCTGGGCAGTTACTACTTCGCATATAGACTTGCTATCTTCAGGTTGAGTTACTCGAATGGTGGCCAGCGGTTTCTTAATGTAACCGATTATCTCACGGTTATCAGGGTCGAGAACCGAGGACCCTTTGCCATATACCTCAAAAAGATCCCCTGCATTGACACCATGGACCTTCCCCTTGTCCAGTATCAAAGAATATCCGGATACTCCAGCAACTATAGCGGATAGCGGAGCGAAGTCTTTCAGTAGTTGATCGTAGGAACATATGGGAGATGACTTCGAATAACATGGAACAGCCTGTAAAAAGACACTACAAATTAAAAGCCCGACGATTATTGCAAATTGAATGGCTTCACCAATATGATTTGACACAGCAGAATTCCGGAAAACTCAATAAAAAAAAGCCCTCACCTTTAAGTAAGGGCTTATCAGTCAGTCTAGCTCGCCTTACGACGAAAGGATTAAAGTCCTAGACACAACCAGTCGGCTTCGGAAGGCCAGCCATCTTACAGGCTCCCTTACCAGGGCCGGACGGGAAAAGTTCATAGACTTTCTTTAAGGGAAAACCGGTTGCCTTCGAGAGGATACGTACCATGGGTGCAATACCGTTCTTCTTGAAGTACTCCTGGAGCACATTTACAAGCGCCCAGTGTTCTTCAGTTATTTCCTCAATACCCTCTGTCGATTTCACATAGTCCATCCAGTTACGGTTCCATGCTTCGATTCCACCCAGAAGAAAACCGTCCTCGTCAATTTCGAATGTCTCCCCTCCAAATTCAAGTTCTGCCATATCGTCCTCCTTAAAGAATTAGTTTGCATGATTACAAGCAGCAAGACATCTCCATGCTTAAAATTTAGTGAATGCATACTATAACATAAATTTTTTGTCAAGAAAACCAGACTCCTCTACCGAAAAACTTTTATACTATATTTTCCCCTGATTAGAGATAGTTATGCCCAAAAATATGCCTGAGCGTCTCCCAGATATAAATAAATCCTGTAACCGTTCACGGGTTCAGGGTTCAGGGTTTACCGAAAACCTGAGCGGTTATTTCGTGAGTTTTGAACGGTTCATTAATCCTAAGAGACAAGCTGCAGTTCCTGCATCTTATTTTTGGCCCAACTGAGGTCCGGATCTAACTCAAGTGCCATCTCATACCACCTGATTGCCGCATCCTTTATGTCCAATTTTTGGAGGTTGCTGGCTATATTGGCATAATCAATTGCAGATCCAGGATCGATGGATATTGCCTGCTCAAAGGCCTCTATGGCCTTGACGTGTTCTCCTGCACGATAAAAGCAGTATCCCAGGAGATTATGAATTTCCTTGAGTTTCGGATTCGAGTCCCTGGCACGCTCAAGCTCCTCTATTGCCTTGGTGAAATCCTCCAATTCCTTATAGCACAGCCCACGGTGGCAATAGATGCTTGCCACTTCCTCAGGGGCAGGATTGAGCATAAATGCCCTGCTGTACCATTTAAGCGCCTCTGCATAATCCCCAAGCTGTTCATGTGCATGTCCGGTATAAAAGGCTGTATCGTACCGTTCTGAGTACAGATCGTCTATGGCAGTCAGGATAGAGAGTGCCTTCTGTGGATGTTCTATCGAGTCAACCAGACGGGCACAATGGAATGCTACATCAAGATTTCTGGTACGGTCCCTGAAGTGATTTCCAGGGATCACTGCATATACTACAGGAACATCCAACTCAGGGTGTGTGATATCTACCAGATATGCCTTTAAGCCGATATCTGCCAGGGCCTTGCACAGTCCTTCAACCTCGAGTCTGAAATTTTCTGAGCTACAATTCGGCATCGATTCTACAGAGACTTGAACAGCTTTATCAAGCACATATGAGGCCTCATCCAGGCTCGAAAATTTAGGAAGTCCGCTCTCTACATACTCACCCTCTCTATCGAAGTCTCCAGCCAGTTGTGCCACCTCTGTAAGTGCCCTTATTACCGCCCGCTGAGGATCAGGAGCTGTCCCGGCAGTGTATACTATCTCGCTACTGGATGGAAAAGTCGATGGATCCCAGGCAATGGCTCCGACTGTCGGGATACCGAGATCAAGAGAAAAGTCTTTCAGCACCAGCTCTATATTCAGGCACTGGAATTTTGTCAAAAGTTCTCTGGCAACAGGATCTTTGATGGTATTAAGTTCTATTGCCGGAGTAGATAGCTTTTCATGGGTAATGATGGAACAGACATGACGTTCAACTACCTCTGAAAGGGCCTGGACGGCTGCTTCTTCAAATGAATTCCCGGAAGCTGAGCCATTATACTCGTTTAAAGGCCAAAACCACGAGAAAGGGAGCCAGAACTCTCCTCCGCCTGTGGGGCAAAAAGCCTTTACCCAATCAAAAGTCAGGGTCTCAATCAACCTGCCGGCCTTTGAGATAGCCTCTTCACCATGGTATTTGAGGTGCAGTGCCTTAAGCATGTCTTCCAGAGGTACTGTGTCGGCCTCAAGGTCCATGCGCCTGCAAGTCCGGTGTTCCCTTTCTTTCACGAAGTTAAAAAGGCTGAAGCGTTCTACCAGCTCCATCACAGCGCTTGCCTCTGCCTGAGCGGGAGTAGCGCCCTTACCCATCTGCCTGGGCGTACCGGTCAGACGGCTGACAGATGGGCTATACCTGCTCACATATACCGGTATTCCGAGCCTGCCTTTGTCTACGCGTTCGGTATCCTGAAAAATAGGCACTCCCAGGCTGTTAAACCGGTTCCGGACCCATTTCAGGGTCTCATCCGCCGGCCTTGCTTTATCAAGAGCAGCGCCTGATTCTTTAAAACTGTCTTTTAAAAATCCCATAGTCTCCTGGCTTCTGAACAGAGATTACTCCACAAAAGGTGTAATAGTCTCTTTTATGAGCCTCTCAGCATCATACCAGTCTTTCTGGTCCTCGCCATGAACTTTTCCTCCTCTTATCTCAAAGAGGCTATAAGCCACGTTGGCTATCCACTGACATCTTACATTTTCCGGCATCTCATTTTCAAACATTACATAGGCCATTCTTGTCCTGGGAGGTCCCTGGATCTGCACTCCCATTACCGGATTAGAGGCCTCTTCGTCAGTGATAAGATAAAGGGCCCTGGGTACTTCGACACTATGGCTCAAGTGGGCCAGATTTTCAGTATCCATACCTCCCAAATAGATATCTACTTTTCGCTCCTCTGTGTCATAGGCCAGGCCAACCAGAGGCAGACCGGGTTCTCCAACTACTACGTCTTCTCCCAGGGTCAGAATGGCCCTTCTGAACTGATTTTGACGATTAAAATCTTTAACAAAACTCGGCCATTCATTCTTCAAAATCCGCATTTTTTTCATATCCTTGCCTCCACAAATAGTTTAATAAGTGAATAAAGATATTTATAAATTTTCATACTATTTAGGCCTCTTGTCAAATCAAAAATGCAAAGGTGCAAAAAAGATATACTATTCATCATACTACACTAAGAAACAGGATCATAATGGGAAAATACCATGGTGAAGGTACCTCTGCCCTGGGATATGGACCGGAGTTTTGTAGAATAGCCAAACATTCTGGAAAGCGGAGCAATTGCCTTAATAACCTGGATTGGTCCCCTCGGCTCAATTTGTTCCACTCTGCCATGACGACTGTTTAAATCCCCGATTACATCACCCATAAATGATTCCGGTACCAACACTTCCAAACCCATAATGGGTTCAAGGAGCACCGGATCGGCCTGTTCACACGCCCGTTGCAGTCCTATAGAAGCAGCGGCCCTGAAAGACACATCAGTAGAGAGACCTTCTTCAAAAACAGCATTTTTTAATACTACCTCAATGTCTATCATGGGAAAACCCTTTAAAACACCGCTTTCGAGTCTCTGCTCTAATGTTTCCAAAATAAGGGCTTCGTAACCCTCGGGCAGGCATTCAGGCTCAAGCTTACTGATCACACGATTGGTATCCCCCCTTTTTCTGGGAAAGACCTGGATGACTACGGTAGCTGTCTGACGTCCGCCGCCTATCTCCCTGTCAAATCGCTCTTCTATCGTAACGGACTTCTGAATAGTCTCCCGATAGACCACTTGAGGCTTACCCACTGTTACAAAGGCATTAAACTCTCTAAGCAGCCTGTGGACCAGGATTTCCAGATGCAGCTCTCCCATGCCGGAGATAATTGTCTGGCCGGTTTCTTCATCAAATTTGACCTTGAAGGTAGGATCTTCCTCGGACAACTTATTGAGAGCCGAATCTATTTTTTCTTGATGTCCTATAGTTTTGGGCTCTACAGCGACAGAGATCACAGGCTGGTAGGTCTCAATTGGCTCAAGGAGTATAGGGTGTTTCTGATCACAGAGTGTGTCTCCTGTTGAAGTATGCTTAAGACCCATAACAGCCACTATGTTACCTGCTCCAGCTTCTTTGATCCTTTCTCTCTTGTTGGCATGCATCTGCAAGATCCTGGCGGCCTTTTCCTTAAGCCTTTTTCCAGGGTTCCATACCTCATCTCCCGCCCTTAGTTTTCCGGAATAGACACGCACATAGGTCATCTTGCGCCCCTGGTCCATCTGGACTTTAAAAGCAAGAGCGGCAAGCGGGGTATTGTCTTGGCTGAGACGTTTTTCAACAGTGTCTGTAACAGGATTTATGCCTTTTACCGGCGGCACATCCAGAGGACTCGGCAGATATCTGATTATGCCGTCCAGTAAAAGCTGTACTCCCTTGTTTTTAAGTGCAGAGCCGCAATAAACAGGAACACACTGGAGCCCAATGCACGCCCGCCTGATGGCCTCGTGTAATTCCTGGTCACTTATGGTCTCCTCATCCAGGTACTTTTCCATTATGGTGTCATCTACGCCGGAAAGGGCCTCAAGCAGATTTTCCCTGGCCTCAGATACCTCTTGCCTATACTCTTCCGGTATGGGACTTTCTTTAAACTCGATTCCCTGAGTTGTTTCGTCCCATACAACCATTTTTCCCTTAATGAGATCTAATATACCTTGGAAAGAATCCTCAGAACCAACAGGCAGTGTCAAGATAAGTGGATAGACCCCCAACCGTTCTTTCATCTGTTCAACAGCACCAAGGAAGTCGGCTCCAAGCCGATCCATTTTATTGATAAAGGCGATTTTTGGGACTTTGTATTTGTCTGCCTGGTGCCACACGGTCTCTGACTGGGGTTCAACTCCTCCAACCGCGCAAAAAACCCCAACTGCACCGTCTAATACCCTCAAGGACCTCTCTACCTCTATTGTAAAATCAACATGGCCCGGAGTATCAATTATATGAATCTCTTTTCCCAGCCAGTAAGAGGTTGTAACCGCAGAGGTAATTGTAATTCCCCTCTCCTGTTCTTCAGGCATCCAATCCATGGTAGCCTGGCCGTCATGGACTTCGCCCATCTTATGGGTCTTGCCTGTATAAAATAGAATACGCTCAGTAAGAGTGGTCTTTCCCGCATCTATATGCGCAATTATTCCTATATTGCGGATTTGTTTTATTCGATTTTCACGGGTCATATTCTGAATTGCTCAAATTCGTGTTTTCAATTTTTCGCGCTTTCGTGATAATCCTTTTTTGCTTCCCTTGGAATATACTCGTTGACAAAACGTATCGGCTCTATTTAACAAAAAGCCTTCAAATACACAATAACTTAAAAGCCGTGAGAATTAGTTGGAGGGAATCTACGGCATGGCACACAAATGATGCGCACGAACTCTCAATTTAATGCACCGGCAATCTAATAAGGCGGGGCCTCAAGATCTAGCATTTTATACCCTTTTGGTATTTCAAACAAATCCTTTGTATAGGTTTTGCCTTTGATGTTAATATCATACATCATCATACCTAAATTGAGCGATTAGCCTTTAGCGGTTAGCTATTAGTTAAATGATTACAGGATGTTTTGCTATTACAAACTTTCACCCATTGGGTGCTATTTCTAATTAACGTAATGTCTTGATTTTTCAAAGCTAAACGCTAATGGCTAACAGCTAATCGC